>CADAHU010000057.1 GCA_902787835.1 uncultured Eubacteriales bacterium | reverse complement strand
ATCGTCAGCCAGGACGAGGGCCCCAAGCCCCGCCGCACGCTGATCACCCGGGAGGACTACCTGAAAATGCAGGCGGAAATCATGGATCAGTGATGAGGCGGAGGAGGGACGGACGAAGACGTTCCTTTCTGGAGCCCAGAAAGGAACCGAAAGAGGCTGCGTTGTCGCCGCTCCTGTTGTGGGATTTTCCGCCAACTGGTTTAACGCCTGTCCCCGTTCCCGGACAAGGCCAGCTTCGCTGGCCGTGCGGTGCGCCTTGCGCACCGTTGAACACAGAAAAAAACCCTCAAAACCGAGCTTGCCAAACGGACGGAAACAAGTTTGTTCGTCTACTCAAGCCGGTTCGCCGGCTGCTTCTTTGTTACTTTCTTCTCAGAAGAAAGTAACGTATCCCTCGTACCCTTGTTATTCCGCCGCCCGCGCCGCGGCGTCGATGGAGATCGCCTGGGCGTCGAAGGGCAGGAACGCGAAGCGGAAGGTGCGGGGCTCCTTCAAGTAAATGCGGTCGGCTTCCAGGGGCTCGGGGCCGCAGGAGGCGGTGCCCAGGGGGCCCATAGCGCCGTCCACCAGCAGGGTGACGGCTTCCTCGGGGCGCAGCTCGTTGGTGTGCTGGGCGGCGGTGAGCGCCTCGGGGGTGTAATGGTGCGCGCTGAAGGAGAAGCTTTCGCCCGTCACCATCAGGCCGATGCCGCGGCTGCTGAGCAGGGCGGCAAAGGCGGTATCCTCGTGCGCGCCGTTCTCCTGGGGGCGCACGTAGGGCTCGTGGGTCTGATCCACCGTGGATTCATAGCGGCCGATCAGCGCGCCGGTCTTTTTATCGGGATAGCTCTCCCAGGGGCCGCGGCCCTGCCATACCAGGCGCTCAAAGCCCCCGGGCAGCGCGGCGCGCAGGCCCAGGCGGGGCAGATAATCCTTGATCTCCTTGAGCGGCGCGTAGGTGATCTCCAGGGCGATTTTGCCCTCGCCGGTCACGGTATAGCGCTGGGTGACGCGCAGCACCGGCGGCAGCACCTTGGAGCCGTATACGCCTTCGATGACCACGCGCACAGCGTTCCCGGCCTGCTCCGCCTCCAGCTTTTCGCCGCGGCACTGCAGGCGGTTCAGGCCCAGCGCCTCCCATTTGGAGGCCAGGTTCACAAAGCCGTTATCATTATCGGTGGGCGCGCGCCACAGGTTGACCCGCAGCCCCTTTTCCAGCAGCTTTACGCCGTGGAAAACCAGGCTGTCCAGCCCCTCCGGCCCGAAGGCCACGGCAAAATCATTGCCGCGCACGCAGACAGCCTCCGCCGCGGTCTCCAGCGCCAGGGGCAGCGCGGGCAGCGTCACCCGGGGCAGCGCCTGGCCCAGCATGAGCGGCAGCTGATCCTGCGCCACAATGTGGCCCGCCTTGGCCCAGGGCGTATCCTGCCGCAGGGTAAAGGTAAAGTTCAGCATGGCGCCGGCGGGGTATTGGCCCAGATCAAAGGCCATGCGGCTGCTCCTGCCCGCGGCGGTGCGCAGGGTAAATTCGCCCTGGCGCAGCACCTTGTCGCCGCTGACTACGGCGTAATGCCCGGCCAGATGCTCCAGGGTCAGGAAGCCGTAATAGTTGTGGAAGGATACCAGCCCCTTGGCCTCGTCCGCCATGGACGCGCGCACGGGACGGATCACATGCTTGTATTCCAGCAGGCCGGTGTGCGGCGTGCGGTCGGGATAGGTCAGCGCGTCCACGCAGAAGCAGCCGTCGTGGGGCCATTCCCCAAAATCGCCGCCGTAGGCGTAAAACTTTTCGCCGTTCTCCTCCTTGACCAGGCCGTGATCGGCCCACTCCCAGATGCAGCCGCCCATGAGCTGGGGATGGGCGTTGTACGCCTGCCAGTAGGCTTCCAGCAGGCCCGGGCCCTGGCCCATGGCGTGGCAGTATTCGCACTGGAAGAAGGGCTTCTGGTGCTTTTCCTTTGCGTACTTGACCATGTCGTCGATCCCGGCGTACATGCGGCTGGTCACGTCGGCGGTGATTGCCTGGCGCTCCCATTGGTCACGCTCGTAATGGATGGGCCGGCTGGCGTCAATGGCCTTCATGGCCTTGTACATGGCCTCGTGGCAGCAGCCGTAGCCCGATTCGTTGCCCATGCTCCACATCACGATGCTGGGATGGTTGCGGTCGCGCCGCACCATGCGCACGCCGCGGTCCACAAACTGCGTTTCCCATTTGGGATCGGTGGCGATATAATCGTAGCTTTCAAACATCACCACGCCGTGGCATTCGATATCGGTCTCGTCCACCACGTACAGGCCCAGCGCATCGCACAGATCCAGGAAGCGCGGGTCGTTGGGGTAATGGCTGGTGCGCACGGTGTTTACGTTGTGCTGCTTCATCAGCAGAACATCCCTGCGCATCTCGTTCACCGGCGTATAGAAGCCCAGGGTGGGATGGGTATCGTGGCGGTTGACGCCCAGCAGCTTGATGGCCCGGCCGTTTACATAAAACACGCCGTTTTTGATCTCGATTTTTTTGAAGCCGATCCATACCCGCTCCGCCTGACCGTCGATTTCCGCGATCAGCTCGTAGCGGTGCGGCGTCTCCGCCGTCCAGGGCTTGATCCCCTGGATTTCGGCCTCCAGCACGGCCTGGCCGTCCTTGACCGGGCAGGTTTGGGAAAGCAGCGTATTTTCCCCGTCCAGCAGGGTAAAGCGCGCCTTGTCCGCGCCGGTAATCTGCGCCGTCACGCGCAGGGAGCCGTCCTGATAATTGTTTGTCAGGTCTGCCTCCGCCGCCAGATCGCAGATGCGGCTTTCGCCGAAGGAGAGCAGCGCCACATCCCGGAAAAGCCCGGCAAAGCGCCACATATCCTGATCCTCCAGGTAGGTGCCGTCGGACCACTGCAGCACGATCACCCGCAGATGGTTGCAACCCGGGCGCAGCAGATCGGTGATATCGTATTCCGCGGGCAGGTGCGGGCCCTTGGACATGCCGGCCAGCCGGCCGTTCACATAGGCGTAATGGCAGGAGGACGCGCCCTCCAGCCGCAGCACCGTGCGCCGCCCGGCGAAGGCCGCGGGCAGGGTGAAATCCCGGTCATACACGCCCACCGGGGTATCGTCTGGCACGTGGGGCGGGTCGAAGGGGATGGGGTAGCGCACGTTGGTGTACTGGGGCGCGCCGTAGCCCTGCAGCTGCCATACGCCGGGCACCTGGATCGTGCCGCGCCGGCCCTCGCCGGCTGTGCCGGAGAGCTCCTCCACCTGCTTCCAGGCGGTGTAATAGCAAAAATCCCACTGGCCGTTGAGCCCCATATACCAGGGCGACGCGCCGCGCTCCCCCAGCCGGGCGGAAGCCGCGTCAGGATAGGGGATCAGCGTGGCCCGGGCGGGCAGACGGTTGATGTTGGTGCAGTTCAGATCCTGAAATTCGGTGCGCATAGGCGTTCCCTCTCTCTATGTATTATGGTTGATCCTTTATAAACCCGTCGATCAGCGCGCAGGCCTGGGCTTCCGCGTCGCTGCGCATATCGATCCAATGGATGGCCGGATCCCGGCGGAACCAGGTCATCTGCCGCTTGGCGAAGCGCTTGATGGCCTTGCCCAGTTCTTCCTGCATCTCCGCCCGCGTGCCGCCCTTGCCCAGCAGATATTGGCTGATATATCGGTACTCCAGCCCCAGCCGGTAGAGAAAATCCTCGGTGACGCCGGCGTCCAGCAGTCCCTGCACTTCCTCGATCATGCCCTGGGCCAGCCGGCGGCTGAGCCGCTCGTCAATGCGCCGGCACAGCGTTTTGCGGTCCCAGGTGACGCCGAGCTTAAGCACGTCGTACCGCGGCTCCCGGCGGGGCTGCAGGGTATCGCCGTCGTGCAGCTTTTCCAGCTGGCGCATCACCCGGTTGCGGTTCTGGGGATCAACGGCGGTATCGGGCGCGGCGGCCTTCAGCAGCGCGTACAGCGCCGGGGTTTCCAGCTTTTCCAGCTCCCGGCGGTAGCTGAGATCGGGCTCGATGTTGCTGAGCACATAGCCGTCGCACACCGCGTCCACATACAGCCCGGTGCCACCCACCAGGAAGGGCAGCCGCCCCCGGGAATGGATCTCCTCAATGGCCGCGTAGGCCAGGCGCTGGAAATCGGCCATGGTAAAAAACGCGCCGGGCTCGCACACGTCCAGCAGGTGATGGGGCACGCCCGCAATCTCCTCCGGCGTCACCTTGCCGCTGCCCAGATCCAGGCCGCTGTAAACCTGCCGCGAATCGGCGGAGACCACCTCGCCCCCATAGCGCCGGGCCAGGGCGATGCCCAGCCCGCTTTTGCCGGAGGCGTTGGTGCCCACCACGGCGATCAGTTTTTTCATCGCTTTCATCCTTTACAGATAATCCACCGCCAGGCGGATCAGCAGCAGCGCCATCACACCCATCATGCTCCAGCGGATAAACCTGGCGCCCCGGCGGATGGCCAGCAAGCTGCCCAGATAGCCGCCCAGGGCGGAGCAGGCCATGGCGGGCACGGCCAGGGCAAACACGATGTTGCCGTTCATAAAATGCGCGATCAGCGCGCTGACGTTGGAGGCCAGGTTGACCACCTTGCTGCTGCCGGAGGCCGTTACGGTATCCATGCCCGCCGCCCAGGTGAAGCCCAGGATCAGCAGCACGCCGGTGCCCGGGCCGAAAAAGCCGTCGTACGCGCCAACCGCGAGGCCGATCAGCCCGCACAGCGCCAGCCGCCCTTTGGTCATGGGCAGGGCGCGGTCCGGCGCGTTATGGCGAAAGATCATGAGCAGGGCGATCAGCGGCACCAGCACCAGCAGCACCACCCGGAAGGCGGCGTCCGACAGGCGCTCGTTGATCTGCGCCCCGGCGAAAGCGCCCAGAATGGCCGCCGCCGCCGCCACCAGGGCGGGCCGCAGCATGATTTTGCCGCTGCGGAAAAACTTGATGGTGGCCACGAAGGTGCCAAAGCTGGCGCTTAATTTGTTGCTGCCGGAGGCCAGATCGCCGGGCAGCCCGGCCACCATGTACGCCGGCAGGGAGATCAGCCCGCCGCCGCCGCCGATGGCGTCCACCACCGCCGCGGCAAACACCAGCGGCAGCACCACCAGGTACATATGCGGCGTTACTGCCATGCGTCCTCCTCGCCCCGGCCGTGCAGCGAATCCTCCGCGTCGGCAATATCGCGGTTTACCCAGTCCACAAATTTAAGATCGCGCAGCTTTTCCCGGCTGACCACCGTATTGGTGCCCAGGCAGGCGCTGCAGCGATGGCCGCATTCCGGGCATACGCAGGCCTCCGCGCCCTCGGCGTGGATCATAAAGGCCCCGCATTCTATGCATCCGCAGCGCATCGGTTATCCTCCTCATCGGTTCATCGCGGATAGTATATCACAGGGCTTGACTTATTTCCAGCAAATATGCGAAAATAAGGGCCGTGACTTTTTTGATCTGATCGAGGGATTCCATGCGCAAGGATAAGCTGAAGGGCGGCAAATGGGCCATGCTGCCGGTGATTTTTGCCCTGGCCTGGCCCACCATGCTGGAGCAGGCCATGAGCACGGCGGTGCAGTATGTGGACGCCGCCATGGTGGGCCGGCTGGGCGCCCGGGCCACGGCGGCGGTGGGCGTGACCACCACCGTCAACTGGATGATCGGCAGCACGGTATCGGCCCTGGGCGTGGGCTTTCTGTCCTTTATCGCCCAGGCCTACGGAGCAAACGACAGGCAGCGGGCGGCGCGCACCAGCAGCCAGGCCGTGCTGGCGGTGCTGCTCAGCGGCACGCTGTTCACCGTGCTGCCGCTGGCGCTGTTCAGGCAGGTGCCGGTATGGATGCAGGCCGATCCCGATATCCAGGAGACCGCCGCCTGGTACTTTTTCATTTTATATACGCCCATGCTGCTGCGGGCGGCCAGCATCATCTTTGGCACGGCGCTGCGGGCGGCGGGGGATACAAAAACGCCCATGCGGGTGGGCGTGGGGATGAACGTTATCAACGTGGCGCTCAATTATCTGCTCATCTATCCCACCCATACCGTCTGGGGCGTTACCGTGCCCGGGGCGGGGCTGGGGGTGATCGGCGCGGCCATCGCCAGCGCGGTCTCCTACGCCGCCGGCGGCATCGGCATCACCTGGGCGCTGTGGCGGCATCCGGTGATCAGCCCCCGGGGCCAGAAGCTGCGCCCGGATTGGGAGATCCTGCGGCCCTGCCTGCGGGTGGCGCTGCCCTCCACCCTGCAGCGGTTTGGCACCAGCTTCGGCTATGTGGCCTTCGCCGCCATGATCAACGCCCTGGGCACCGTGCCCCTGGCGGCGCACAGCATCGCCAACACCGTGGAATCGGCCTTTTATATCCCCGGCTACGGCATGATGACCGCCGCCGCCACGCTGACCGGCAACGCCCTGGGCGCAAAGGACCGGCGGCGCATGGGCGACCTGGCGCAGATGCTGCTTTTGCTGGAGGTGGGCATGATGGTGATCTCCGGATCGCTGCTGTTCGCCTTCGCCCCGGGCATGATGGGGCTTTTTACGGCGGACGCGGCGGTAATCGCCCTGGGCGCCACCGTGCTGCGCATGGTGGCGGTATCCGAGCCCTTTTACGGCGTTGCCATCATATTGGAGGGCATGCTCCAGGGCGTGGGGGATACGCTGACGCCCTTCTACTTTAATATCGCGGGCATGTGGGGCGTGCGTATCCTGGGCACCTTCCTGTGCACCCGGGTGTTCGGCCTGGGGCTGGTGGCGGCCTGGGGCTGCATGATCGCCCATAACCTGACGCTGTTTGCGCTGCTGGCCATCCATTACCGCAGGGGACGCTGGAATCCGCTGCAGGGCTGATCTTTTCAAAAGGTTCACGAAAAGTTTACCAAATGCGGCGCTGCCGGCCTTGTGCCGGCTTTTTTTCGATGCTATGATGGAGGTATCCCCAAATGCGGAGGTTCACCGATCATGAAACGCATGCTTTGCGTGCTGATGACGTTTTTATTGCTGTGCTCTTCCCTGGCGATCTCGGCCCAGGCGGACGGCCTGTATCACCTGGGGGACACGGTGGAGGATTTTACGCTGACCGATTCCGATGGGCAAACGATTTCGCTTTCCGGCCTGCTGGCGGATCACCGGGCGGTGCTGATCATTTTCTGGTTTGCGGGCTGCGGCCCCTGCCGCTATACCTTCCCGATCCTGCAAAGCGCATATGAAACCTATGGAACGGACGTGGCCGTCCTGGCCGTGACGCCCTACGACAGCGACCGGGAGATCCGGCGCTACAAGGCCGCTCAGGAGTTGACCTTCCCCATGGCCCGGGACACCGCCGGCATTACCGACCGATTTGTGGATTACGGGTTTCCCACCAGCGTGCTGATCGACCGGGCGGGCGTGCTCTGCTACGCCGAGTGCGGCGCGCAGACCAACGCCGAAGCCGTCAATCAGCTTCTGACGCTGTATATCGGCGAGGAATACAGCGGCCCGCTGCTGCTGGGGGCCATCCCGGAGCCCGTGACGCGCATGCGGCCGGAATCCGTATCGCTGGACGAGGCGCTCAATGTGCCCGGCGGCGCGCTCTCCTTTACCTGCGGCGGGATGGATTGGCCCTGGATCGTGGGGACGGACGGCAGCTGCGCCATGGCGGCCAATATGGGCGTCAACAGCTCCACCGCCTGGGTGGAGACCGCGGTGACCGCCCAGGCCGGCGACGTGCTTTCCTTCCGCTGCCGCACTTCCTGCGAGGAGGGCTACGACGCGCTGATCGTGCAGGTGGACGGGCGTACCGTCAAGGCGCTCAGCGGCGAGAATGACTGGCGCAGCTGCGCCGTGGCCTTTGAGGAGACGGGCGATCATACCGTGGCCTTCCTGTACAGCAAAAACGAGCTCTACGCCGCGGGCGAGGATACCGCCGCCCTGGACGACGTATGCCTGCTGACCGGCGATGAAGCCCGGGAAGCGCTGGCCCGATTGCCGCAATACCCGCTGACGCTGGAGGGGCAAAACGGCGATATGGCCTTTATGGATATGGACGCCCGGCAGATCGTAATCGACGACCCGGAGGGCGTGGTGGAGGCGTATTACGGCGCGGACGCCTATTACATCCTGCCGGCGGACCGGCGGATGATGCTGATCCGCCTGGGAGACGGCTGCGATCCGGATTCCGCCTTCCTGCGGGATATCAACGGCTATGTGCATTGCCTGAGCCACTGCGATGTGGGCGAGGAAGGCTTCCTCTTTTACGCCCCCGCGCCCAACGAGGTGCTGGGCTGGAACGCCCTGATCCTGAACCCCTCGCTGGAGGATGCGTATGGCGAGCATGCCAGCATCTGCATGTATTTTGAAAGCGAGGAGGCGGTGGACGCCTTCTGCCTGTGGCAGGTGATCGATCCCGCCACCGGCGAGCCGGTGGAGAACGTAACGTGGGACTATAAAGAGTAATTGGAAAGAGTTGAGAGTTCAGAGTTAAGAGTGGAGTTTTTATTGTGTCAGCTATATAACTCTTCACTCTTCACTCTGCTTTAACTGGGAGCTGCAGGGCCTGGCCTGCGGCTCCCAATTTTTTTGTTTCCCTTGAAAATCCGTTCCAAAACGGTATAATGGGAGCATCGCATACGAAAGCGAGGGACGGACATGGATCGGGAGAAAGTATTGACCTTTCTGGAAACCCAGGGCGTCAACCTGCTGCGCGGGCTGCTGGTGCTGGCGGTGGGCTTCTTTCTGGTGCATTGGCTGCTGCGGTTCATCGAGCGCAGCAAGGGCTTCCAGCGGGTGCGCATGGAGCCCACGCTGAAGGGCTTTGTGCATAACCTGCTGCGGCTGGCGCTGTACACCATCGTTATCCTGACCGCGGCCAATGTGATCGGCGTGCCCATGACCTCGGTGGTCACCCTGGTGGCCTCCGCCGGCGTGGCGGTGAGCCTGGCCATGCAGGGGGCGCTCAGCAACCTGGTGGGCGGCTTTTTGCTGCTGCTGCTCAAGCCCATCCGGGTGGGGGAGTTTGTCAAGATCGGCGAGCACGAGGGCACGGTGCGCGCCATCGGCTCCTTTTATACCGATCTGATCACCTTTGATAACCGGCACATCAGCCTGCCCAACAGCACGCTGACCAACACCGCCATCATCAATTACACCCGGGAGGGCACGCGCCGGCTCGATGTGACCTTCTCGGTGAGCTACGACAGCGACCTGGATACCGTATACAAAACGCTGAACGACCTGGTGGCCTCCAACGGCAGCATCCTGCCGGAGCCCGCTCCCCAGGTGGTGCTGATCAAATGCGCCGACAGCAGCCTGGACTTTGGCGTTCGCGTCTGGGTGAGCAACGCCGATTACTGGCCGGTGAACTTTTATCTGCTGGATCAGGGCAAGCGCGCCCTGGACCGGGCGGGCATCCAGATCCCCTATCCGCAGATGGATGTGCATGTAAAGCAGGGGGAAAAAGCATGATCGGCATGGGTACGCTGCTCAATACCGCCGCCATTGTGGCGGGCGGCCTCCTGGGCCGTTTCTGCGGCAGGCTCATCCAGGAGCGCCATCAATCCTCCCTGCAGAACGCCTGCGGCATCAGCACCATGTTTCTGGGCATTGCCGGGGCCATGGAGGGGCTGCTCAAGGCCGGAGAGGGCGGCGCCATATCCAGCGGGCACGGGCTTTTTGTGGTGCTGTGCCTTACGCTGGGCGCGCTGATCGGCGAGATCATCGACCTGGAGGACGGGTTTGAGCGCTTCGGCGAATGGCTCAAGGTAAAGACCGGCAACGCCGGGGATCAGGGCTTCGTGCACGCCTTCGTCACCGCCTCGCTGACGGTGTGCATCGGGGCCATGGCCATCGTGGGCTCCATCCAGGACGGCCTGCATGGCGATTATTCCACTCTGGCGGTCAAATCCATCCTGGATCTGATCATCATCCTGGTGATGACCTCGGCCATGGGAAAGGGCTGCGCCTTTTCCGCCATCCCGGTGCTGATCCTGGAGGGCGGCATGACGCTGCTCTCCCGCCTGATCGCACCGGTGATGACCGACGCAGCCCTGGGTAATCTTTCCATGATCGGCAATATCCTGATTTTCTGCGTGGGCCTGAACCTGGTATTCGGCAAAAAGATCCGGGTGGCCAATCTGCTGCCCGCCATCGTGCTGGCGGTGATCGCCGCCTTTTTGCCCCTTTCCCTCTGACGGTCAGCCCAGCAGCCCGGCCTCCGCGATGGCCTTGTAGTATACCGCCATCGGGATGAAGCTCTGGGCAAAGTGCTTGGGCGGGTCGCCCTGGAGCAGCACCCAGCCCTCCATCACCGTTTTTTCGCCGATCCCGCCGCTGCGGCCGGCAATATCCCGGCGGAAGGTGGGCAGGCCGGCGCGCAGGTATTTTTCATCGCCGGTCAGCTCCCAGGCGATGGTCAGCGCCTCCAGGATCATGGTGTTGCTCCCCAGGCGGTTCAGGCTGGGCAGCTCCTTGTAGAAGAACAGCCCGGTGGGCGTCAGGCAGCTGTCCATCAGATCGTCCGCGGCGGCGATCAGCATGTTTTTAAGCGCTTCGCTGGGCCGCACCCGGTAATACCGGGCCAGGCTGCCCATGGCCACCGCGATCATGAACCCCACATGGATCAGCGTGTTATCGGTGTAGGGGGCGATCCAGCCGCCGTAGGTATCCATCCACTCCCGGAACTGGCTCACAATCCACTCCGCCTTTTCCAGCCAGCTATCATCGCCGGTTTCCACGTACAGGGCGGTCAGGGTGCGCAGGGCCCAGCCGGTCTCCCGGGCGTTGCTCTCGCCGCTGACCTGGTAGGCCGGGGTATCCAGCAGCCGCCGCACGTTGCGGCCGATGCCCAGCGCCGTCTTCAGCGCCCGCTCGTCGCCGGTAAAGTGATAGGCGTCCAGCAGCCCCTCTACCCACTGATGGCTGCATACCATGCAGCTGTCCAGCACGTGATCGCGGCAGTGCTCCCATTGGCCGCCCAGCAGCAGGGGATCGGCGCTGTAATGGCACACGTCCACATCCATCCAGTGGCTGGCGGCGGCCAGCCCGTAATCCAGGAAGCGCCTTTCGCCGGTGCGCATGTACTGCAGGGCGCAGGCATGGGGAAAATCGTACTCGTTGTTGGTCCACACCAGCCGGCCCTTGCCGCGGCCCTGCTTGGTATAGTTGGGGTCGGGAGCGTCGCCGAAGTTCAGCATGCCAAAGCTGCGGCTGTGGGCGTCGCAGCGCTGGATCAGGGCGATCTCCACATCCGGGTCGGCCTTTTCCGGATCCAGGAAGATATCCGGGCAGACGCCTGCGTCGCGGAACAGCGCGGGATCGATCCAGGGGCGGTCGGGCATCTGGTAGAGCAGGCTGCGGTTATCGATCTCCGCCAGCGGCTCGGCGGCGGCATGGAAATGCAGCAGGATCCGCTGCTCCCGGCTCATGCCGGATTGCAGCACTACCTTTTCCACCCCTTCGGGCACCAGCATCACATACAGCCCGCTTTGATCGCATTTGACCGCCTTGGGATAGTTTTGCTGGGCCTGGTACACCGTGGCGCATACGCCGCCGGCGGGCTCGGTGCGGTCGGCAAACAGCGTACCGTAGAATACCTCGATATAGTGCTCGTTGGCCTCGCCCATCAGCGCGGCGGTATCGATCACCTGCTCCACCGGCTCCCCGGTGCTGACCGCAAAGTTGGTCTTGTAGTTGGAGCGGCCCACGCAGCAGCGGAGCTGCGCGTCCTGCAGCCGCTGCTCCAGCTGGGGCAGCAGCTTGGTGCCGGTGGTCTCCAGAATATTCCCTTCGCCGGCGATTTTCCCGGCCGCCGTGCTGCCCTCGCCCACCGAGTCGCCCCGGTTCCGCCCGCCGTTCCGGCGCAGACTGGGATCATAGGCGGCGCCGCCGCTGGCGGGAATGGCAAACACCAGGGAAGCGGCGTGCAGCGGGCTGTCCGTGGCGTTGATCAGCCGGAGGGAGACCTCCATCCAGGGTTTGCCCGCCCACAGGGTCAGCTTGGCTTCCAGCTTGGGGCCGGGCTGCCCGTCGCGCAGCAGATCGCCCTCGCAGCGCAGCACCGCCGCCAGCGGGCCGTTTTCCATTACCCGCCAGGCGTGGAAGGCGGGCTGATAGCCTGCCCCTTCGCCGTCCCTGAGCAGCGGACCGACAAAGCGCTCGGGGCCATAGACGGCGCGGCCGTCCTCCAGACGCTGGATCAGGGCCTGGCTTTCATCCTGCAGCGTCAGCCGCAGGCCGCCCTCGCCGCCGTCCACCAGGGTCTGCGCGCCCTCCCGGACCACGCGGATGCCGGGGAACGCCGGGGCCGGGGCGGCGGTCAGCTCGGCGGAAAAATCCTTGCCGCGGTTGGCGGGCAGATCGGCCCGGAAGCGGGCGTACAGATAGCGCACGCTGCCGTCCGGGTGGCGGGAGGTCACCTTTTCCTGCACGGGCAGCTCCCGATCCCCGTCCAGAATGCGCAGGCGCATGCCTGTCTGATAAACGCCCGGGGCAAAGGGCAAACAGACGGCGCAGGGCTCGTCCAGGCGCGATAACCTGGGAAAATGGATCTTGATCATGGCGGCAGCCTCCTCTGTATGATCACGGACAGCATCAGTATAGCATAAACAATGGGAAAAATCTCCTTCCACTGCTTTTTTTATCGAAAGGAGCGCCTATGAACATTCAGCCCTGCGTCCGCGCTCTCTGCCCGGAGGATACTGGCTTCCTGCGCGTCGATATCATTAACGAAAAAACCGGCCCGGGTTTTATGGAATACCATGCCCGGATCACCAATGCGGCGGATCATACCGTGCTGCTGGAGACGGCGCAGCTGCTGGAGATCACGGATCTGCCCGCCTGCGGCATCGGCAGCGGCCCTTACACGGTGTACCGCAGCGGGCGGCATAAGAACGATTTGCCCGGGGTGTTTGAACTGGGCTGCCTGGACGAGCGGCTGGAGGACGTTTCCGCCGTGATGGCGGAAAGCGGGGATCAGCGGCTGTCCGGCGGCGCGGAAAAGCAGGTGATCAGCGATCATCTGACCCTGATCCGCGGCGCGGAGGCCACCCTGGCGGTGGAGTTCCTCACGGGCCGGGATCAGCTTTTCCAGACCCGGCTGATGTTGGACGAGCGGGGAGCACTGCGCCGCATGGTCTCCGAAACGCTGTTTCATATCCGGCTGCAGCCGGGCCAGAGCGTGGATACCGAATCGCTGCGCGTGGCGGCGGTACGGGATGCGGCGGCGGAGATCGAGTTCTTTGCCGACCGCAAGGCGAAATTATACGGCGCGCGGCGGGATCGGCGGCCGGCGGTGTTCTGCACCTGGTATTATTACGGGCTGACGGTGAGCTATGCGGACGTGCGGCGCAGCCTGGATGTTTTGCGGCGGCGCAGGCTGCCCTACGATGTATTCCAGCTGGACGAGGGCTGGGAGATCACCCTGGGGGAGTACGCGCCCAATGAAAAGTTCCCGCTGCCCATGGAGCGGCTGGCGGAGGAGATCCGGCAGGCGGGCTACACGCCGGGCCTGTGGAGCAGCCCCTTTGTGGCCCATGAGACGGCCTCCGTCTGGCGGGAGCACCCGGAGTGGATCCTGCGGGATCAGAGCGGCGCGCCCTGCCTGTTTCCCATGAACGGCACGGTATATTACGTGTTTGATATCACCCACCCGGAAACCTGCGGGTATTTCCGGGAGCTGTACCGCCATTTTACCTTCGATTGGGGCTATACCTACCACAAGCTGGATTTCACCCGGGCGGCGGTGATCTATCCCGACGCAAGCTTTTATGATCCTTCCATCCCCCTGTCCCGGGCCTATTACCGGGCGGTGCGCGCCATCCGGGAGGGCATGGGGGAGGAGGCCTTCCTGCTGATGTGCGGCGGGCTGTACGATCCCATCATCGGCCTGGTGGACGCCCAGCGCAGCGGGTCGGACGTGCTGTCCATGTGGAGCACCACGGTGGACGGCGGGGGCAAGGCGGCCCCGTACACCATCCGCCAAAGCCTGCTGCGCGCTTACATGAACCGCTGGTGGGCCAACGATCCGGACGCGCTGATGATCCGCAAAAACGAGCGGATGGAGCGCGGCCTGCGGCTGACCCTGGGGCTGCTGAACGACGCGGAGGTCAGGACCAGCGTGGTCAACCAGTTTGCCGGGGGCGGGATTCTGTGCCAGACCGAGCCGCTGGATACCATCAGCGACGACCGGCTGATGGAGCTGCGGCATATCCTGCCGGTGGTGGACCGGCAGGTGCGGCCCCTGGGGCTGATGGACGGGGAGCGCTTCCCCGGCGCGGTGGACGTGTACCTGCCCAAGACCGGCGCGCACTGCGTATGCCTGATCAACTGGTCGGATACGGAGCCGGTCAGGGCGCGGGTCTGCCTGGATGCGCTGCCGCTGG
>CADAHU010000056.1 GCA_902787835.1 uncultured Eubacteriales bacterium | reverse complement strand
AGTCCAGAGGGCCCGCAGCGCCCGAAAAATGATCCAGTGGATCATTTTTAGCGAGGGCGGGCCGGAAGGCCCCGGACCCGAAGGTCCTTTGGCGCAGGTCTGGGCGCGCGGAGCGCCCAGCGTTATCCCCGTCAAATCTCAATTTGCCAGTTCATAACTCCTTAACTTATCTTCATCCGCTGAAACAAGCAAACCGCCCGGAAATCCTTTGCTGGATCCCCGGGCGGTATTGGTTGGATGGATTATTCTTCCTGCGCGGTTTCGGGGGCAGCGGTCTCCTCGATCACTTCCGCTTCCGGAGTGAGCGCTTCCTCGGCAGGCTCCGCGGCCTTCTTGGCGCGCTGGGGCTTGTTGACGGTGATCACCACATGGCGGTTGGGCTCTTCTCCCTCGGAATGGGTGGTCACATCGGGATTGCTCTGGAGCGCAGAATGCAGGATGCGGCGCTCGTAGGGATTCATGGGCTCGATGCTGACCCGGCGGCCGGTCTTTACGGCGCGGTTGGCCATGCGGTTGGCCAGGCGCACCAGCGCCTCCTCGCGGCGGGCGCGGTAGCCCTCGGTATCCAGGGTGACGCGGGTGTAATCGTTGCGGCCCTTGTTGATCTTCAGGCTGGTCAGGTGCTGCAGGGCATCCAGCGTTTCGCCGCGGCGGCCGATCAGGATCCCCTGGCTGTCGCCCTCCATGTTGACGCGAACGTTGCCCTCTTCATCGGTATTCACATGCACGGAGACCTCCACGCCCATCAGATGGGTCAGCTCCTGGAGGAATTCCTGGGCAGCACCGGCAGAGGTGGCGCGGTCGGCCTGCTCCGCAGGGGTCAGCTCCTTCTTTTCAGCCTCAGGACGGGGCTTGCGGGCGGGCTTTCTGTCCTTCTTTTCGGCGGGCTGCTTTTTCTCGGCAGCGGGCTGTTTCTTTTCCTTCTTTTCCGCGGGCTGTTTTGCGGCCTTCGGGGCCTCCTCGCGGGCGGGCTCTTCGGGCTTCTCCGCCTTTTCGGCGGGCTTCTTTTCTTTCTTTTCAGCAGGCTGCTTGGCCTTCTTTTCCGCGGGCTGCCTGCGCTCGGGCTTCTTCTCCTCCAGGGAATCGGCAAACAGCGAGTGCATATCCATCACGCTGGCCTGCTCCTCCTCCTTGGCGGTCAGGCGCACGGTCCAGGGGCGGCTGCCAAACAGGCCGAACAGGCCCTTGCTGCCTTCCTCCACCACCACGGGCTCCTCCACCTCATCAATGGTCAGGCCCAGCGCTTCCAGGGCGGCATCCACTGCCTCGTTATAGGTTTTGCCTTTGGCTTCATAGGATTTTTTCATCTTACAGTGCCCTCCCCGGCATTCAGCGCCGCTTTGGCTTCCTTGCTTTCAAGATACTTGTTGATCAGGATCGATTGCCCGGTGGCAAAGAGGTTGATGGCGCTCCAGTACAGGGCGAAACCGGCATTGCTGGTCAGGCAGATGAACACGGAGAACGCCGGGAAGAAGTACTTCATGAAGTTGTTCATGCCGCTGCCGGGGGCGGGCTTGCCGTCCTGGGAGGGCGCGGGGGTGGACTGCTGCATGGTGGGATTCAGCTTGGTCATCAGCACCTGGGTCACGCCGGACAGGATGGGCAGGATCAGCAGGCCGTTCCACTGCTTGTACAGCGTCACGCTGAACAGGATAAAGCTTACGCCCTGCCAGCCGGGGACCGCCTCGATCGCGGCCTTATAGGCATCCATGTTGCTCAGCGCGGGCATCAGGTAATTGTTGACGGTATCGCGCACGGCGGCGCTGTTGGCGAAGTTCAGGATCTGATCCTGCGTCAGGCCCACCGCTGCGGGCACATACTTCTGGATATTGGTCAGGATCAGGTTCAGGTCCTCCGAGGACAGCTTGGCCAGCGCTTCCTTCCAGATATCGGCGCCGGAGGCCATCAGCGAGTTCAGATCCACCGCGGCGGTCTTGAAGGGAGAGTCGGGCATGAAAACGTTCTTTACCCACAGGAAGGGCTCGTAAGCGGGAGTTTCGCCCTTCAGGAAGGCAAAGGCCTGGCCGACGATGTTGGCGTTGGCCACGTCGCGCATGGCGTAGAACATAATGATCAGAATGGGCCACTGGATCAGCATGGGCAGACAGCCGGACAGGGGATTATAATGCTCCTTGCGCATCAATTCCTGCTGCTTCTGCTGCAGCTTGGCCTGATCCTTGCCGTATTTTTGCTGCAGGGCGTTGATCTTGGGCTGGATCTGCGCCATCTTGCGCATGCCCTTGCGGGAGCTGATCTCCAGCGGGGTGAGGATGGTACGGATCAGCAGGGTGAAGCAGACAACGGCCAGGCCGTAGCTGCCCACCAGCCCATAGATCCATTCCAGAATGCTTCTGAAGAATTGTGTCATGTTTCAGATTCGTCCTTCCTGATTACTGTCGGCGCGGCCTCCGGTACCGGATCAAAGCCGCCTTTGGCAAAGGGGTGGCAGCGCAGGAGCCGCCTGGCCGCCAGGTAGCCGCCGTAGGTGGGCCCGAACCGCTCCACAGCGGTATGGGCGTATTCCGAGCAGGTGGGCACAAATCTGCACGCGGATGGCAGGAGCGGGCTGATATTCCGCTTATAGAAGCGCAGGGACGCAAGCATCATTCGCTTCAAAACCATCACCATCCCAGTCTTGCGCAGATCACGGCTCCGCGCGGTAGAGGCCCTGCCGCCGCAGCAGGCTGTTCATGCTGCGCTCCAGCTGCCGGTAGGAGGCCTCCGCCGCCGCCGAACGGGCGGCAAACACATAGAAACCATTTTTAAGCGTGTGCATCTGCAGACGAAAGCATTCCCGCATCCGGCGCTTGACGCGATTGCGCGTCACGGCGTTGCCCACTTTTTTGCTGACCGAAAAGCCAACCTGCATACGCCCCGCACGTACGTAGGTCAGCGACATTTCGCGGCAGCCCATCCCCTTTCCCTTGCGGAAAACGTACTGGAACTGGCCGTTTTTTCGGATGCGATAGGATCGCTGCATTGCACCACACTCAAAAAAGACAATGGAAAACCCGCCCCGGCTTGTGCACGATGGCAGGCAACGGGGCGGGTTGAGCCATGCTTCGCTGATCGATCACGCAAAGGCGTGACCCAAGATTACACGGTCAGTTCCTTGCGGCCACGGCGACGGCGGGCGGCGAGAACGCGGCGGCCGTTCTTGGTGGACATGCGGGCACGGAAACCATGCACCTTGCTGCGCTGGCGCTTTTTCGGCTGATACGTACGGAACATGTTTTTCTCTCCTTACCTTATGACATCACGCATGGTGCGTTGGTCAAAAATCCTGACTGCCGCAACTTTCATCACAAACAGCCTTATTATTATACCCGGATCAGGCAATTGTGTCAAGGGATTTTTCCCGTCCCGGGATGCATTGGAGCAGTTTTTTTGCACAGCGGTCCGCTTGATCCGTCACAGGCCGATCTGCTGGCTGATATAGGTTACTTTTTCCTGGGCGTATCCCATATGGGCTGCGCGGCTCAGGTATTCCCCGGCCCGCTTCAGATCGCCCTGCTTGCCCACGCAGAGGGCGTAATTGGCCAGCAGCGCGGCGCGGTCGTAGCCGGTGGCCAGCGAAGGATCCCTTTCCACCATCTGCTGCGCCTTTTCAAACAGTGGCTCCGCTCTGCCGTAGAGCCCCGCGGCGGAATAGGCCACGCCCATATTGCTGTACAGGATGGGATCGCCGGGCGTGATCGCGGCCGCCTTTTCATAATAGCTGATCGCCGTCTGCCAATCCCCCAGGTTGCGGTATACGCGGCCCATACGGCTGAGCAGAATGGCATTGCCCGATTCGGCGGCGTGGGCGTCGTTCAGCAGCTTCAGCGCGCCCTGATAATCGCCCTTCTGCTCCAGGGCATAGACCTGGGCCAGCAGCGCCTCCGCGGTGGGGGCGGCGCTCTTTTCCGTCCCGGCGGCCGCGCCGCAGCTGCTGCAGAATCGCGCGCCGGCGGTCAGCGCCGCGCCGCATTTGGGGCAATAGCGGGGCTCCTTTGCAGGAGGCTCCTGTTCCGCCAATATGGCGGCCGATACCCGCGCCGGTTCCGCCTTCGGGGCGGCCTCCGCGGGCTTCGGCTGGTTCAATCCGGCCTTTTCCAGCGCCTTCTGCGCTTTTTTATTCATCCGGTAGGTATGGAGACGGGATGATAAAAACATGCCCAGCGCAAACACCGCGATGCACGCCACGCCGGCCACAGGCTCCCCGTTAAAAATGGAATAGAAGCCCAGGATGCCGATCACGCTGCAGAATATGCTGATGATGGAGGACAGAAAGTCCTTTGGATACCAAAATACCATGCCGACCTCTTTCTTCCGGGCTCCCTTTTATACGTTGTATCCGTCGTCCTGGTAGCCGTTTTGCATATACCCCTGCTGATCGGCGTCGATATACCCCGCGCCCAGCTGCTGGCGCATGGTGCGCAGGGCATCCAGCTGGGCAGACAGGCCGATATCGGCATGCTCCAGCAGCTGGGACAGGGTGCCCATGGTCTCCTGCTGGATGCGGGCGCTCTCCTGCTGGGCGGCCTCGGTCATCTCCACCGCCCGGGCCTGGGCGCGCTGGGTGATCTCGTTTTCCTCCACCATCTGGGCGGACTGCATCTGCGCGGCGGCGATCATCTGGTTGGCCTGGGCCTGGGCCCCGGCCAGGAGCTGGTTTGCGCGCTCCGTCGCCTGGCGCAGGGTATCCTCCGCGCTGGCTTTCGCGTCATCCACCGTCTTGCGGGCGCTGGCAATGGCCTGATCGGTGGTTTCCTTGGCGTCCTTGGCCGCCTTCTCGCTGATCTCCCGGGCGCGGCGCTCCACGCCGTCCAGCAGCTCCCGCTCCTTGGCCAGCAGCTTTTCAGCTTTTTCCAGGTCGGGATCCATGCTGGCCTCCAGCCGGTCCAGCAGCTGATTCATCTGCTGCCGGTCCACCATGACTCGGTCGCTGAAGGGCACCTTTTTGGCGGTGTCCAGCAGGGAATTGATCTCGCTCAGCACACTGTACACTTTCAGCTCTGCCATTTTATCCTCCTTGCCGCTCAAACACGATGAGCCATGTAATCCTTGATTGTATCCGCGCAGCATAACGGCACAAAGGCCGATATATCCCCACCGAAGGCGGCCAGCTGCCGCACCATGCTGCTGCTCACGTCGCGCAGCTCGGGCTTGGCGGGCAGATAGATCACCTCAAACCGATCATACAGCATGCGGTTGAAGGCCGCCCAGGGCAGCTCGGTTTCCATCTCGCTGGCGGAGCGCACGCCGCGCACCACCGCGTCGGCCTGCTTCATGCGCACATAATCCGCCAGCAGCCCGTTATGGGATTCCACCTGGGCGTTGGGCAGATCGGCGCAGACGCTCCTGAGCAGCTCCAGCCGCTTTTTGAACGGCAGAAAGCCGTTTTTATCCGGGTTGATCAGCACCGCCACGTACAGCGTATCGCACAGCGCCGCCGCCCGGCGGATCAGATCCTCGTGACCCCGGGTCACCGGGTCAAAGCTGCCCGGGAACACCCATACTTTAGACGGCATCCGGCTCCCTCCCATATCGATAGAATGAAATTTCGGTATCGCGGTATTTTCTCCGGTCGGTCAGGCGGTACCCCTCCCCCGGCTCCGGACGGCTGGCCGCGGCATGCTCGATGACCACCAGCGCCTCCGGCAGCAGCAGGCCGGCCTCATGAAGCCCCTGGCAGGCGGGCGCGGTATCCAGGCGGTAGGGCGGATCCAGAAACACCAGATCAAACCGCGCCGCCTCCCGGCGCAGAAGCGCAATGGCCTGGGTATCCTGCATCTGCAAAAAGCGCGCCCTGTCCTCCACCCGCAGCGCCGCGATATTCAGGCGAATGGCCCGGGCTGCTTCCCGGCCGCAATCGCACAGCACCGCGCTTTCCGCCCCGCGGCTGAGCGCCTCCAGAGCCAGCGCGCCGCTGCCGGCATACAGATCCAGCACCCGCGCCCCCGGGCATTCCGCAGCGATGATATTGAACAGCGATTCCCGCGTCCTGTCCAAGGTGGGGCGGGTATCGTTCCCCTTGGGCGCCTGGATGGTGCGCGACCGCATTTCCCCCGCTATGATGCGCATGGGGTCAGATCAGTTCCTTCTTCTGGGGCTGCTTGCGCACGCGCTGCTCCCGCGCCTTGCGCTCGCTGCGTTTATGGCGGCGGCGCGCCATGCGGATGTTGCCGTGCACCAGGGCCCGCAGATAGGTGCCGCGCAGGTAGCCCACGCCGTAGCACAGCGGGATGATCAGCACAAGCAGCGGGGACAGGCGATCCAGCAGATACAGCCGGTCAAAATTGCCCGCCCCGATCATGTTCATATAGGGGAACAGCACCAGGCGCACCGCCAGGCGCAGGAAATCCGTAAACCCGGCGGCGGAGGATTCATGGTAGAAGGCCAGGGCCTGGCCGATCTCATCCTGGTTTTCATAGCCCTGCACCCAGGAGGGCAGCGCGCCCAGGCTCATGGTCTGCCGCTGGACGGTCAGGGCGTAAATGACGGTGATCAGCAGCAGCGGCGCGGCGCCGGCCAGGGCGCTGACAAAGCCCTTGAGCCGGTGGTAGCAGATCTGCCGGTCGGTATCGGTGACGGCCAGCCCCTCGTTTTGCCGCTTCAGGGCGATCTCGGCGTAGGATACGTCGTTTTCACCGATGCGGGAGCCCTCGTTGAACATCACCATGCAGCCGAAGAACAGCAGCGCGCCGTTGAGCAGGATGCGCGGGATGGGGTTCTCAAAGCTGAACACGCCGCTGGCCAGGATGCCGAAAAAGGCGAACACCAGCAGCAGCCCCAGCACCTTGAGCCCGCGCTTCAGCGCCAGGCTGCTGAAGGCCTTGCCGGTCAGGTAAGGCTTGTAGATCGGCTTCAGGGCATTTTTCTTTTTTGCGTTGTTCTTTTGCATATCATTCCATTCCTTCCGGCTGAGGATCGTATATCACCGGCACCCGGGCGTGGGGCGCGCAGAGAATCTCATAGCTGATGGTGCCGGCCCAGTCGGCCAGCCGGGTGGCGGTGATGGCGCAGGCGCCCTGGCTGCCGATGAGCACGGCCTCGTCCCCCGGCTCCACCCCGGGCACCCGGGATACATCCACCATGATCTGATCCATGCACACCCGGCCCAGCAGCGGGCACTCGGTGCCGTGGATCAGCACATAGGCCTTGCCGGAGCAGGCCCGGGGATAGCCGTCGCCATACCCGATGGCCAGGGTGGCCACCCGCATGGATGCGGGCGCGGCGAAGGCGCGGCCATAGCCCACGGTATCGCCCTCCCGGATATCCTTCACATAGACCACCCGGGTCTCCAAGCGCAGGGCCGGCCGCAGATCCAGCTCCTTATGGCCCTGGATGCAGCCGTAAAGGGCGATGCCCTCCCGCACCATATCCAGCCTGGCCCAGGGGAAGCGCAGCGAGGCATCGCTGGCCGCCGCGTGGAGCAGCAGCCCCTCCGGCAGCGGCGCGGTCAGCCGCTGGAACCGGGCGAACTGTGCCTTGGAAAAGCTGTCGTCCGGGTTATCGGCGTCGGCAAAATGGGTGAACGCGCCGGTGAGCTTCACATAGGGCGCTTTCTCCAGCGCCTCCAGCACGGCCTGCACGTCCTCCTCGGTGCGCGCGCCGATGCGGTTCATACCGGTATCGATTTTCAGGTGGATCTCGGCGATCCTGCCGGTTTTCCGGCTGGCCGCCTGCAGCAGCTCCACGCCCCGGGGATCGCATACAGTCTGTGCCAATCCTTCGGAGACCGATATTTCGGCGCCCTCGGGCGTTACGTTGCCCAGCACCAGGATGGGCGCGTCGACGCCCGCCTGGCGCAGGCTGCGGCCTTCCTCCGGCACGGCCACGCCCAGGAAGGACGCGCCGTTTTCCAGCGCCGTTTTTGCCACCGGCACCAGGCCATGGCCATAGGCGTTGGCCTTGACCACCGCCATCATACGTACCTTCTCGCCAACGGTCTTTTTCAGCGTGCGCGCGTTATGGGCAATGGCGCTGAGATCCACCCGCACGCAGGTTCCGCGGCTGTCCGGATAATTCGTCATGCTTTCTGCCTCCTGTTTCTGCCTCTATTATAGCACAGCGCCCGATAAAATACCATTGCGCCGCGCAAATAAGGCGGGATCAGGCGTTCATCCCTTCCCCGGCGGCGCGTCCCGCCCGGAAGGCTTTCAGGTTGGTTTCCAGGGTGGCGGGCTTCACGTTGGCGGCAATGGCGGCCTCGTACGCCTCCTGGGGCCAATCGGTGAGCGTGGACATAACGCCCAGCAGCACGATGTTCACCGCCCGCACGCTGCCGCATTCCTCGGCGATCCGCTGGGCGTCCAGGGCGTACACGGGTCGGCCTGTGATTTCCTGCTCCGGGTAGGCCATTTTGCCCATGATCACGGGCATGGGCAGCATGCGCCGGGTATTGGCGATCATGGCCCCGTCCTTTTTCAGGTAGAATTCCGCGCGCAGGGCCTCCAGCCATTCAAAGGCGATGACCATATCGGCCTCGCCGGGCGTCACCAGGGGAGAGGCCACGTTTTCACCGATGCGCACGTGGGTGATCACGCTGCCGCCGCGCTGGCTCATGCCGTGCACCTCGCTGACCTTCACGTCATCGCCCTGCTGCAGGGCCAGGTAGCCCAGTATTTTGCTGGTCAGCAGGATGCCCTGGCCGCCCACGCCTACGATAATAATATCTTTTTTCATGCCTGATCACCTCCGCAGGAAATGGCCCCGAAGCCACACATGCCCACGCACAGGCCGCAGCCGTTGCACAGGGCGGTGTTGATGCGCACGCCGTCCGCATACCGCTCGATGGCCGGGCAGCCCAGGCGCATGCACGCGCCGCAGTTGCGGCAGCCCGTCACCCTGGCGGCGGGGCGGCGGCGCTTATCCAGCAGGGCGCAGGGATAACGCGCGATGACCACCGATACGCCGTCGCGGTTCAATTCTTCCTTGAGCGCTTTTTCCAGCGCGGGCATATCCATGGGGTTCTCCACCACCACGTGCGCGCCGATGGTTTCGCACAGCTTTTCCAGGTTCAGCTGGGGTGCGGGCTGATTGTAGATATCAAAGCCGGTGGCCGGGTTTTGCTGATGGCCGGTCATGCCGGTGATGCGGTTATCCAATATGACCACGGTGATGTTGCTGCGGTCGTACACGGCGTTCACCAGGCCGGTGATGCCGCTGTGGATGAAGGTGCTGTCGCCCAGCACCGCCACGCTCTGGCGGGCAAACTCCCGACCCCGGGCCTTCTCCGCGCCCACGGCCATGCCCACGGACGCGCCCATGCACAGGGCGCTTTCCAGGCTGTCCACCGGCGGCAAAGCGCACAGGGTATAGCAGCCGATATCGCCGAACACATGCAGCTTGAGCTTTTTGAGCACATGGAAGGTGGCGCGGTGCGGGCAGCCCGGGCACAGCACCGGCGGGCGGGCGGGCAGGGCGGGCTCGGTAGGCGCTTTCTCCCCGCCGAAGGCCTCGCGGATGCGCTGCACGCTGAGCTCGCCCTGGCGGCCGGTATAGCGCTTGCCCTCCACGGCGATGCCCATGGCGGCGATCTCCTGCTCGATGATGCCCTCCAGCTCCTCGATGACCACCAGCTTATCCACCCTGGCGGCAAAATCGCGGATGGCGGCGCGGTCGATGGGATAGCTCAGGCCCAGCTTCAGGATGCTGGCATCGGGCAGCGCCTCGCGCACAAACTGGTATACCACGCCGGCGCAGACGACGCCCAGCTTTGTATCGTGCATTTCCACGCGGTTGAGGCCGATCTTCGCAGCGTCGGCTTCCATCTGCGCTTCCCGCTGCTCCACGTAAACATGGCGCTTGCGGGCCATGCCGGGCATCATCACGTGCTTCATCACGTCTTTTTCGTAGGGCTTCAGCGGCTGCTCCTCCCGCTCCGCCGTTTCCACCGGGGAGCGCTGATGCGCCAGGCGGGTGGTCAGGCGGAAGATGATGGGGGTATCGTACTGCTCGCTGAGCTCAAAGGCGCGCTTGATAAAATCCTTGCACTCCTGGCTGTCGGCGGGCTCGATCACCGGCACGTGCGCCGCCCGGGCGATGAACCGGGTATCCTGCTCGTTCTGGCTGGAATGCATAAAGGGGTCGTCGGCCACGCACAGCACCAGGCCGCCGTTTACGCCGGTATAAGCGGCGGTATACAGCGGGTCGGCCGCCACGTTGAGGCCCACGTGCTTCATGCAGCTCATGGCGCGCACGCCGCACATGGACGCGCCGAAGGCGGTCTCCACGGCCACCTTCTCATTGGGCGCCCACTCGCAGTTCATCTCCGGATAGGTGGCCGAAAACTCCGTGATCTCGGTACTGGGGGTGCCGGGATAGCTGGAGACCACCCGCACGCCCGCTTCATACGCGCCCCGGGCAATGGCTTCATTGCCCAGCATCAGTTTTTTCATAGGATTAAACACCCTCCCGTTACGCATTGGTGCATAATATGCTACTGTATAGTATAGCAAAGTCGCTCAGAAAAGGAAAGCACATTTTTTGTTCTGCCGCCGCAAACAGTTTTTTTGCACTGTCCGGGCATTCCCTTGTTGCGCGAACGCCGGATTTACTATATAATATTATTTGTGAAGCTATGCGGCATGCCCGCATCAAATAATCCATATAAAGAAAGGAAAGATACGCTATGATTTCCTGGAAGAATCTGGATACCCTTGCTGCCTTCGGCAAGCTGAACGCCCTGAAGGGCAAGGTAAAGCTGCAGGAGGCCATGAGCGGCGAAAACGGCGCGAAGCGCGTGGCGGAATACGCCGTTCCCATGGCCTGCGGGCTGAACTACAACTACGCCGCCAAGCAGGTGGACGGGGACGTGCTCTGCGCCCTGGCCGAGCTGGCAAAGGAAGCCCAGCTGTCCGAAAAATACGAAGCGCTGTACAACGGCGAAGTCATCAATACCGGCGAAAAGCGCCTGGTGCTGCATCAGCTGTGCCGCGGCCAGCTGGGCGGGGACGTGACGGCCGACGGCGTCAACAAGCGGGAATTCTATGTATCCCAGCAGCAGAAGGCCGCTGATTTTGCCAACAAGGTGCACGCGGGCGAAATCACCAACGCCCAGGGCGAAAAGTTCACCACCGTGGTGCAGATCGGCATCGGCGGCAGCGATCTGGGCCCCCGGGCCATGTACCTGGCGCTGGAAAACTGGGCCAAGCAGAACGGCTGCTTCAAGATGGAAGCCAAATTTATCAGCAACGTGGATCCCGACGACGCCGCCAGCGTGCTCAAGGGCATCGACGTGAGCCGCTCCCTGTTTGTGCTGGTATCCAAATCCGGCACTACCCTGGAAACGCTGACCAACGAATCCTTCGTGAAGGACGCGCTGAAGAACGCCGGCCTGGACGCCAGCAAGCACATGGTGGCGGTCACCAGCGAGACCTCTCCCCTGGCCAAGAGCAGCGATTATCTGGCGGCCTTCTTCATGGATGATTACATCGGCGGCCGCTATTCCTCCAGCTCCTGCGTGGGCGGCGTGGTGCTGAGCCTGGCCTTTGGGCCGGAGGTTTTTGCCCGCTTCCTGAACGGCGCGGCGGAGGAGGACAAGCTGGCCAAGAACCCCGATATCCTGCAGAACCCCGATATGCTGGACGCGCTGATCGGCGTGTACGAGCACAACGTGCAGGGCTATCCCGCCACCGCCGTGCTGCCCTACAGCCAGGCCCTGAACCGCTTCCCGGCGCATCTGCAGCAGCTGGATATGGAGAGCAACGGCAAATCGGTCAACCGCTTCGGCGAGCCCGTGAACTACGCGACCGGCCCGGTGATCTTCGGCGAGCCCGGCACCAACGGCCAGCACAGCTTCTATCAGCTGCTGCACCAGGGCACCGATATCGTGCCGCTGCAGTTCGTTGGCTTCCGCAAAAACCAGGCGGGCATGGATGTAAACATCCAGGGCAGCACCAGCCAGCAGAAGCTGTGCGCCAACGTGGCCGCCCAGATCATGGCCTTCGCCTGCGGCAAGCAGGATAAGAACCCCAACAAGAGCTTTGCCGGCGGCCGTCCCAGCAGCATCATCACCGGCGAGCAGCTGACCCCCGAAACCCTGGGCGCGCTGCTGGCGCACTTTGAGAATAAGGTCATGTTCCAGGGCTTCCTGTGGAACCTGAACAGCTTTGATCAGGAGGGCGTGCAGCTGGGCAAGGTGCTGGCCAAGCGCGTGCTGGCCCATGAGACTGACGGCGCGCTGAAGGCGTACAGCGATCTGCTGGACATCTGATACTGAGCCCTGATTAAAACCATATACAAACAGAAACCGGACGGGAAGAACGGACGGAGGCGTTCCTTCTTGGAGCCCAAGAAGGAACCGAAGAAGGCTGCGCTGTCGCCGCTGCTGTTGC
>CADAHU010000055.1 GCA_902787835.1 uncultured Eubacteriales bacterium | reverse complement strand
ATGGCCCAGGGCGGGGATGGTCTTGCCCGCCACAAGCTTCTCCCGGCAGATTCGGCATATCACATCGCCGGTGTAGCCCGCCTCAGCGCAGGTGGCCTCCTTCTTGTTTACCGTAGCGAGCTCATGCTCATGGGGCGTTGTTGGCGTGGCCGGCATACTTCTGTAACCGGTCTCGCCGCAGCGCTGACAGGTGCTCACCTCGACCCTGTTGGTCGTATCGGGGCTCCATTCCCCCCAATCATGGCCCAGGGCATTGATTATCACCTTCTTTATTTGCCTACTAAACCCCCCGTAGCCTGGGAATGCTGCCGTATATTGTATCATGCCGTCTTTTTCGCAGGTTGCTTCTATTGCTATTTTTGATGTTATACTGCCCTTTGCCGATTCGGCTACACCGCATTTGGTGCATTTATGCCAGGCTGTGCAAGACTTGTAGTTTCTTCTCCATGTATAGGTGGCTTTCCCCCAAGTGTGGGTCTCACACGGGGTCTTTCTTTTGCGTGTGGGCGCTTTTCCGGTGATTCTCAAGCTTACGGCATTCCATGTGGGGAACAAATCTTCAATCTCTCCATCATTTTGGAAGTTTATATTCGCCGCGTCCACCACTGCGTTGCCTATCCGGCCGCCGGCATCAACGGCGACGCTGGTATCCGCCGCGGCTATCACCAGGTTGTCCACCCGGGCGTTGGAACCAACGGTGAAGCTGGAGCCCTCCGCGCCGGCATTGAAGACCACCGTGTTCAGGCTCGTGCTTCCGGACATGGTAACACCCGCGCGGCTGTTCACGATCAACGCGTTGCCGTTTTCACCGTTCAGGAAGGATATGCGGCCCGATCCAGCTTCCAAAAGATGGTTCCAAGCATCTGGATCCTCTCCCGAAATCCCCTGCCCGGCTGCACCGCCCGAATCACCACCGGCGCTCACAAGGTCCGGTGAAGCAACGTTCGTCAGCGTCCGCTGTTGATCTTCCGTTATGGGCCCGATGCTGATGCTGGCATCGTCATAAACAGTCAAGGCGCTGCCGATGGGCACCTCAACGGGCTGGGAGCCTGAGCCTGCCTCACTCTCGACTTGCCATCCTCCACCGATGAGAAGATTTTTCTCTATCTCACTTCTTGCTATGATTCGCTCGCCGGTATAGGGGTTGTACAAATTATATTGAACACCGGTATTGTTCGCCGTTCCCGGATTGGTTTCGGGCATGCCGATCCCGATGATCGTGCGGCCGGTTGGGTTTATACCGATGGCGTTGTCGGTTTCCCCGGAAAGCGGGATAAATATCACGCTCCCGCCCCGCATCTTTACGCCATTGATATACAGAAACCGCCGCCCGTCCTCTTCAAACCAGCCGGTTTTGTTCGCGCCGTCCTGACTGGGTTCGGGCGGCGTGTTGGTGTTATTGTTTTTATTGTTGTTATTGTTTTCAAATTGTTGTCTTTCACCTGGAGCGTAATTTTCCGGAACATCTTCAAACAAAACAAAGCGTTTGTGTTCATCATTACCGTGTATCGCCAGCGCCGGCACAGGCAGCAGCCCGGCGGCGCAGGGGATTGTCAGGCACAGAACCAGAGCCAGGGCCAGCAGCGCTTTTCTCGTCTTTTTCATGTTGTTTTTCTTCCTTTCACTATGCTAAAAAGCTTGTGTTTCAGGCTTCGGTTTCTTTCTTTTCATCGGCGTCGGCCTTGATGCGCTGCCGCTTCTGGATCAGCAGCGCCGCCACCACCCCCAGCCCAAAGGCCAGCAGCGCCACGATCACATAGCCGCCCGCCTCCGGGCCCAGGATGGTGGCCCCCAGCACGGAGCCCGACGCCCCCACAGGGGAGCCCGTAACGCCCGGCGCGAGCATCAACGCGGCAATCAGCAACGCGCACAGCCCCGCGCCCAGGCCCGCCAGCCGCCTTTCCGCCCGCCGCGCCCGGTAATACCGCTTGCGCCGCCCAATCTCCGCCATCTGCGCCTCAATGGTTTTCATGCCACCACCTCCTCAGGTTGATGCGCTTTATATGCTTTCACCTATATAATGCAGCTTTTGCGGATTTTAGGCAGTAAAAAACAAAATTTTTCGTTTATGGGGGACGTTCCTTCTCGGAGCCCGAGAAGGAACCGAAGAGGGCTGCGCTGTCGCCACTCCTGTTGCGGGGAGTTCCGCCAACGGGATTTACGGGGGCGTTCCTTTCTGCCGCCCAGAAAGGAACCGAAAGAGGCTGCGTTTGTCGCCGCTCCTGTTGCGGGTCTTTCCGCCAACTGGATTTAACGCCTGCAACCGTTCCCGGGCAGCACGGCTTTGCCGTGCGCGCGGCGCGCGAAGCGCACCGCTGAACAAAGGGAAAATCCCTGAAAAATGAACAAGCTCATTTTTCAGGGATTTTCCCTTTGTTCTTTTGCCCGGGAACTCGCTGGGCGACTTTACCAGACTGGCGGAAACAAGTCTGTTCGCCGATTCAAGCCTCTTCGCAGACTGCTTCTTTGTTACTTTCTTCTCAGAAGAAAGTAACGTACTCCCCCTCCCGGTCGTCACTCTCCCCCGCGCAGCCGCCGCAGCGCCAGATACAAAAACCCCGCGGTCACGACGGGCATGCAAAAGCCGATCACGCTGGTAACGCCGGGCTGGGACACCAGCAGATTATACACGCCGTGAAAGAGCATGCTGAGCGACAGCGCGTCCACCATGCTGGACAGGCGCAGGGCCTTGAAGCGCCGGGCGATGATCAGTCCCAGGATCATGGCGAACACGCTGACGATGTGCATAACGCCCACCGCCAGGCCGCGGATCAAAAGGAAGCTGAGGCTTTCCGTGCCGGTGGCAATCATGGAGCAGATGTTTTCAAAGGAGGCGAAGCCCGCGCCGATGCCCACGGCGGCCCGAATCAGCTGATCATCCTCCGGGTCAAACATCAGGTAATAAAACAGCAGGGGCAAAAACTTCATGCCCTCCTCCACCACGGGGGAAATGAAGATCGCCGTATCCTCCGCCCCCAGCCCGGAGGCCGCGTCCACAAACCCGCTGACGTAGGCCCCCAGCAGGCAGGCCGCCATGCCCAGCAGAAAATTGAGCACAAACTGCCGGGCGCGGTCCCGCAGGAAAAACAGCGCCAGCAGCAGCGGCACCGCCATGCACACCAGCACGTTTTCGGAATAGATCATGGGCCCACCTCCCTCCGCACGGCGCGGTACAGGGGCGGCAGGCACAGGGTTTCGCACACCAGGAACAGGGAATACCAGCCCCCAGCGCTCATGTATTTGGCGGTGATCACCCAGCCCAGCAGGGCGTAAATCAGATACAGCGGGCGTCCCCGGCGGGCAGAAAACGCCTTGATCGCCCAGCAAACCGCGCCCGCCGCCAGCAGCAGATAACAGCCCAGATCCAGCGCCCGGACCGCGCCTGCCGGCACAAAAAAGGTAAGCGCCTGGCCCAGCAGCAGCAAAAAGCAGCCCGCGGCCAGGGCGATCCACTCCCCCGTGCGCAGCGACCCCTGCAGCATCAGCGCGCGCACGACCTGCGCCAGAAAGGCGGCGTAGGCCGCGCCAATGAACAGATCATCGATCCACTCCCGGGACCAGGCGACCCACAGCGCCGCGTTGCCCAGGGCAAAGGCCAGCGCGCCTGCGGTTTGCCAGCAGAACACCCGCCCGCGGCCCAGGCTAAAGGAGGAGAGCAGCGCCGCCAACATCAAAAACACTGCCGCCTCGCCGATCTCGTTGGCCGCGAAGGGCATCCGGCCGTCCGGGCGCATCAGATCGAATATGACCCAATACAGATCGGTAAAAAGCCAAAGCGCAAAAACAAAGGTGAGGAACACCGCGGCGACGGCCTGGCCGCTGCGGCGGATCAGGCGCACGGAAAGCGCCAGCAGCGCCGCCAATACGGCGATCTGCAAAAACACCGGCCACAGGCTCAGCAGAGAAAAGGACATTACAGCTCACGCTCCTTCTGCCGGTGCTGCCGCCAATGCCGGCACAGCAGCGTGGCCGCCACGCCCAGGATAAAGGCCAGCAGCGCGATGACCGCATAGCCCACGGCGGGCAGCCGCAGCACCATGCTGCCGTACTGGCGGATGGGCGTCTGGCCGGACGCGCCCTCCACCCGGGGCAGGAAATATACGGCGGTCGCCATCAGCGCGGCGCAAACGCCGCAGACCGTCCCCTCCAGCGCCATTTTGCGCCGCAGGGCCCGGATCTCCCCGTATACCTCCTTGCGCCGGAGGATCTCCCGCATCTGCTCGTCAGTCGTACGCATCGTGTATCCCCATCCCCTCCAGCGTTTTTTTGAGCGCTTCCTTGCCGTGCTTGATGATGCTGTATACCTGCCCCTTGCGCAGGCCCATGGCCCGGGCGATCTCATCATGGGAAAGACCCTCCAGATAGAGCAGCGTCAGGGCGCGGCGGTATTCCGGCCTGAGCGCCTCCAGGGCCCGGTACAGGGCGCGGCTGCGCTCATCCCGCAAAAGCGCGGTTTCCGGCAGCGCGCCGGCGTCCGGGATGCCCTCGTGCAGCGGCGCGGTGGGAATCCTGCGCTTGCGGATCCGCATCAGGGCGTTGTTGCGGGCGATGGCGTACAGCCAGCTTTTGAAGCTGCCCGCCCGCCGCGGCGAAAAGGCCGGCTTGTCCGCGGCCAGGCGGGCAAAGGTATCCAGCATCAGATCCTCCGCGTCCTCCGCGCTGCGCACATAGGAAAAAAGGAACAGCAAAAGACCGTCCCTGTGGCGGAGCAGCAGGGCCTCCAGATCCGCGTCATTCTCCTCAGCCAGATAACGGCTGTACAGCGCTTCGTCGGTCTCGGTCATATCTTGGCTCCTTAGGCCGGGCGTATAGGTATCCATGGGCTTCAAAAATATTCAGCTCTATTGTACAGGATAACCGCCGATTCATCAAGGCCTTTCTCCGTTAAGCGCCGGGAGCGCGGCGGCAAACTGCAACAGCAGCGTGACCGCCTGGCCCAGCATCAGGGCATATACCCCGCCGTATATCCCCAGCACGGGCGCCCAGCGGCACAGCAAGGCGACGGTGAGCGCCGTGCCCAATGCGGCGGGCAGCAGCATGCGCCGCTGGAGCCCCAGGCCGGAGAGCAGCGTGCCCGCGGCCTGGCCCAGGGCAAAAAGCAGCGTAAGCGGCGCGGCGGCGCGGAAAAGCCCCGCCAGCTCCGGCACGCCGTACACGCCGCCCGCCAGGAAGCCCGCCAGCCCATAGACCGCGCTCCCGCCCAGTATCCCGCAGGCCAGGGAGGCTGCCAGCAGCCCGCGGACCGTTTGCCTGCGGGCCGCGCCCCGGCGGCCGGCAATGGCCGGAGTGCCCACCACGCCCACCGCGCCGGTAAATATGCCGGGCAAAAACAGCACGGGCAGCACCATGCCCTGCAGCATGCCCACCGCGGCGGCGGCCTCCCCCGGCGTGCTGCCGCCGCGCAGCAGCAGCCGGGGCAGCAGCGCGGCCATCAGCGACCGGGACAGCGTTTGCATAAGCCTGGCGCCGGTGAGCGGCGCGCTGAGCCGCAGCACCTCTCCGCGCAGGGCGGGATCGGCGGCGGCCCGGGTCTCCAGGCCCGCCCGGCGCAGCAAGACCAGGATCAGCAGCAGCGCGGCCCCCTCCGCCAGGGCGGTGGCCAGGGCGGGCACCGCGGCCCGCAGGGAGACGCTCAGCCCCGGCAGAAGCGCCAGCGGCAGGGCGCTCAGTACAAAGCGCAGCGCCTGCTCCATAAGCGTGCCCAGGGCGGGCGGCCAGGCCAGGCCCCTGCCATAGCAATAGCCGTGGTACACCGCCGAGAGCCCCAGCACCGGGATGCAGGGCGCAAAGGCCCACAGGGGCGGCAGCGTGCGCGCATCGCTCAGCAGCCGGGCCATCAGCGGGCACAAAAGCACCCACAGCGGCAGCAGCACGGCGCTCATCCGCAGCGCCGCATCGCGTCCCGCCCGCAGCGGCGCGGCATCCCGGCGCAGCGCCGTGAGCCGGCTCACCGCCGCGGGCAGCCCGGCGGTCACCGGCGTTATGGAAAGCATGTGGGCGCTGTGGCTCAATTCCATGATTCCCAGCGCCTCGGCCCCCAGCAATCGGCTCAGCGCCACGCGCAGCACAAAGCCCAGCCCCCGCACCAAGGCGTTTGCGCAGGCCAGCAGCACCGCCTGCCGCCGTACGGATTGCGCCTTCATATAAAAAAACCACCGCCCTTCAGCCAAGCCTATGCCGAAGGGCGGTGTTGTATGAAAGCGATCAGTAGCGGATCCGATCCCCCAGCCGCTCATGGATGGCCATGATGGAATCCTTGTAGCGGGTGCGGATGGTATACAGATAGGCGTAATCCACCGTGCCGTTGGGGCGGATGACGCGGTAGCGCTTCAGGGTGTATTTGCCGCGGTCCTGCAGGATCATCAGATCCTCGGCGATCAGCTCCGCCATGACCCGGGTGCGGATGCGGCTCATTTTGTAATGCCCGGCCTGGCGCAGCTCATAGATGCCCAGGGTGCCGGGCGGGAAAACCGTGGTGATGGTGATGCGGTCGCGCTCGATGCGCACCTGGTCCAGATCCCGGGAGGAGGCCCGGTGGATCAGCGGCTGCAGATCGCGGTAGAGGCGGCTGACCCGCAGGTTATCGATGCGGTAAAACTCCTTCTGCCGCTCCCGCCGCCAGGACATCCACAGGGAAAAGGCAGCGATCAGGGCCGCGAACAGCACAAAATAAGCCGAAAACGGCACTATTAATCGCCTCACTTTCCACAATATATTGCATATTCTATCATCCTGTATCCACAATTTCAACTATATTCAGCATAATTCTACAAAATGTAACACAATTTTATCAAGCCGAAATATATACGTCATTTTTCCGCAAAAAGCGCAGTTTTTTCGCAAAAAACGGCGCTTTGCGCGCTGGCCGAAACCGGATGACGCGCAAAACGCCGCAAAAAAGACATAAAAAAAGCTCCGCACCCGAGGATGCGGAGCGTCAGCCGAAATCGATCAGAAGATCAGATCGCTCAGCTGGATAAAGGCCAGCACGTTATCATACCGGATGGCCGCAAAATTGTTGCTGGTATAGTACACCTGCACCGGGGTGCCGGCGCTGAACTCGGCAATCTTGCCATACTGGGTGGAGGCGTAGCCGTACACCTTGGTTTTATCGTAGGCCACGGTGGCGTTGGTGAAGGGGCCCTCCAGGGTGGAGGCCAGCATCTCCTCGATCCAGTAATCGGCGCTGATGGGCAGGAAGGCGATGGCATCGCGGAAGGAAACCACGTAGAAGTTGGTGGTCTCGGCGATCACGGTGAAGCGCTGGTAGTTATCGATGGTGCCCACGCGCTTGTTGGGGGCGTAGGGGCCGGCCATGGGATAGACGCCCTTGTTGCTGCGCAGCACGATGTGCATGGGGTTTTCGATGATGTAGGAGAACATCACATAGCCCACGTCCGCGCCGCCGTACTCATTGGGCACGGATACATGGGCGTAATCGCCGGAGATATCCAGGATATCAAACTGGGTGCCGTTCTTGAGCTTGCGCAGCGAGGAAGAGCTGCTGGAAGCCTTGCTGAACATGGTGATCTGCCGGGCGATGACCTCGCCGGTCCAGTTGCCGAATTCGTCGGGGCCCTGGATGGCGGGAACGCTGGGCAGCATCATACCATAATCGCTGTAATCATAGGAAGTGGGCGCGTCCGCCAGCGCGCCCGCGCACAGACAGAGCAGGGACGCGGCGATCAGGAGAGCGGCAATAAGCTTACGCATACAATAACCTCCTTGGTTTTCTGTAATCACTATTATAACGCACGCGCGGCGTATTTCCATCCCCTCCCGCGGAAAAATTTTCCGCATAGGCCGGCCAGCCCCGGCATATACCGGGATGACAAGGGAAAGGGGGATGCATCCATGAACCATACCGCAACGCGCCGCCGGGACGGCGCTGCCCTGGCGATCCTGAAGGGCGTGCTGCTGGCCGTGGCGGCCACGGCGGTGATGGCGGCGCTTTTTGCGCTGCTGATATCGCTGTTCAATTTCTCCGATGATCTGATCCGCGCCGTCAACCAGCTGATCAAGCTGCTGGCCGTGGCGCTGGGCGTACGCGCCGCCGTGCCCGCGGGCGCGGAGGGCGGCATACCCCGGGGCGCGCTGGTGGGCCTGTGCTATATGGCCGCCGGGGTGATGGTATACGCCCTGCTCACCGGCCAAAGGCTGACGGCCTTCGCCTACCTGGCCGATCTGCTGCTGGGCGTGGCCGCGGGCGGATTGATCGGCATGCTGCGCGCCAGACAAACATAAAAAAGCCGCGGGCTCGGTATCGGGCCTGCGGTTTTTTAATGGACGATGGTTTCTTTGTTGATCATGCCCCCAAAGAAGGTGCGCAGCAGGATTTTGATATCCAGGCCGGGGCTCCAGTTATCAATATACCAGATATCGCAGCGGATACGCTCCTCGATATCGGTATCGCCCCGCAGGCCGTTGACCTGCGCCCAGCCGGTGATGCCGGGCTTTACCTGGTGCTTGACCATGTACAGCGGGATGGTCTCCCGGAACTGCTCCACAAAATGCGGCAGCTCCGGCCGCGGGCCCACCAGGCTCATATCGCCCTTGAACACGTTCCACAGCTGGGGCAATTCATCCAGGCTGGTTTTGCGCAGCAGGCTGCCGAAGGGCGTGCGGCGGTCATCGGTATTGGTGGACCAGGCGGTGGTCTCCTCCTTGTTCTCCTTCATGCTGCGGAACTTGAGCATCCAGAACCTGCGGCGCTCGTAGCCCACCCGCTCCTGGCGGAACAGCACCGGCCCCGGGCTGGACAGCCTGACGCCGATGGCGATGGCCGCCAGCAGCGGGCTCAGGACGATCAGCCCCAGCCCGCTGACCAGCAGATCAAACCCGCGCTTGAGCAGAGCCCAGCCCACGTTCTCCAGCCGGTTGGCCCGCATATTGATCAGCTTGCTGCGGCCCACGGTTTCAAACACCGGATTGGCCGGGATGATATCGTTATAGAAGGGGATCACGTAATACTTGACGCCGTTCTTTTCGCAGGCGGCGATGATATCGCGGATGCGGCCGTACTCCTCCGGCTCCAGGGCGATCACCGCCTCGTTGATGCCGGGCTCCTCCAGCAGGCGGTCCAGCGCCTCGAAGCCGCCCAGCCAGCGATCGGTATCCGCGCTGCCCACAAAGCCGCGCACCCGCACGCCCAGGCTTTTATCTCCCTCGGCGTCCTGGGCGTACTGCCGCGCCAGCGCGCCGGTGCCCACCACGATCACATGCTTGAGGTTATAGCCCCGGGCGCGCACGCGGCCAAAGACCAGCCGCATGAGCACGTATTTGCCGGTGAGCAGCCCCAGCGTCAGCCCGTAAAACAGCAGCAGCACGCCGCGGGAAAAATCAATGAGCCGGAACAGGAACAAAAGGGTGGAGGCCAGCAGCACCCCCAGGGTGGTGGCGATAAACAGGGTACGCACCTTCCAGGTCAGCCGGCGCGTGCGGGTGGTGCTGTAAAAGCCCATCAGCGACAGCAGAAAAAGCAGGCCCAGGGCGTATACGCAGCTCAGCGCCAGCGTGCGCAGGCTCAGCGCCGCCATATTGGCATCGCTGCCGCCCATCACATCGATCCAGAACCAGGAGGCCAGCATGAACGCGCCGATCACCAGCAGCATATCCAGCAGCACGTTCAAATGATTCAAAAACGTCTGATTCCGTCGGATCATCCCAGCGGCCTCCCTTCTTGCTTTTATTCTATGAACCGGCAAAAACACTGATTTTTCCCGGCCGCTTCGCCCATTATAGCGGAATTCCCGGCAGCCGTCAACCGGCGGGAGCCCGGACGCAAAAAAGCAGGAGAGCCGCGCCCTCCCGCAAAATCACGGTGCTGATGGATCCTGCTCCGGTTCTGCCCTGCCGCTGATCAGCTCGCAGGCGATCCAGGTAAAGCAGGCCATGCCCGCAAACTGATAATCCACCCGGGCGCGCTGCTTGCGGGGATCGATGCGGGTGATCGTTCCCTGGCAGCCATTGAACAGCGGATCATCCAGCCGCACGGTATCGCCCACCTTGAACACCGTGATCTGCCCCACCACGCCGTCCTTGCGGTACAGGTTCATGGCAAAATCATAATCGCCGTCCAGCAGCCGATATCCCTGCTCCGCCGTACCCAGGCGGCGGATGATGCCCTCGATGCCCCGGAAGGGCTCGTAATCCGGCAGCTCCGTTTGCGAATACACAAACACATACCCCGGCAGCAGCGGATAGAGCGCATCCACGTTTTTGCCCCTGACCCGCTGCCGCTTGACGATGCGCGGCGAAATGGCCCGATCCACGCCCCGGCGCTCCAGCTGCAGGGCGATGGTCTCGGTCTTTTGGGTCTGGCAGAAAAGGCAATACGCAAACATTTTGTTTCCCACTTTCCCGGCGGCTTTTGTCCTTATGGATTGATACAAGCGGTCACTGGCCGATCAGCGTCATGATCTCCCCGGGGGAGGCGCTGCGGTGCTCCTCGTTGATGGCCGCGATCTCGGCCTTGCGGCGCGGCGGGCAGCAATAGGGGCAGGGCGTCAGACCGGCATAGCTGCCGCTGTCCAGCTCGCCATAGGTGAAGGCCGTCAGCGGCAGATACTGGGACCTAACGCCGTTGCAATTAGCGGCGCTGTGGTAGTTGCTGCCACCCCTGGGGTTATAATAGACCGGCGTATCATCGGCAGGCGTCGGCAGCGCGCGGCCCTGATAATCCTCCCAGACCACCAGCTTGGTGCCCACCTTGATATGATCCCAGAGCCAGCGCATGTTGATGCCGTCCGCATTCCGGAGCCGCTGCACGCGGATGCAGCCATGGCTGGCGCGGGTGCCCAGCTTGGGCTCGCAGTTTTTATAGTTTTTTGTGCCGTCGGCATTGACGGTATGGGGAACCTCGTGCAAAAGATCGCCGCTGTTGAACCGCAGCCCCAGGCCGCATACCAGGTTGTCGCTCTTGAAATCGCCCACGCGGCTGACGATCATAAACTCGCCGCTGCGGGTCTCGTTATAGGGCTGGCGCTCGTTATAAAGGCCGGTGGAGCACAGCAGCTCGGTCATCAGATGACCGTCATGGTACAGGTACAGCCGCTGGCTCAGCTTATCGATCACGATGCCGTATTCCTGGTTGACCTCCACCGTTTTGAGCTTGCCGGTCTGGATATAGCCGGTGACGAAGCCGTTCCAGTTCTTGACCTTGCTGTCGTGGAACGAGCTGGAGTATGTTTCGCACAGCGTCCAGCCATCGGCGCGGGTCTCCAGCACGTGCACGGCCTGGCTGGCGCCGGTGACCACAGCGATGGGCGTGCTGGAAGCATCCGGGGCTTCGTAGAGCAGCACCTGCTCCTTCTGCCCTTCGTTGACCACAGTTATGGGCGCGGTGAGCATGGCCCATACCGCCGCCTCATCGGTGATATCCATGGGCGTGCACCAGTAGCAGCCATCGTGCCGGGGATGATAGGCGCTGCGCAATGCTGGCGTGATCACTGTCGCGGCCTCCGGGACCTGGGTAGGCGCAGCCATCTGGGGCTCCGAGGTCTGGGTGGGTGTGATTGCCGTCATAGGCTCCGGGGTCTGGGCGGGCGCATCGGCTTCGCCCACCGTCACCAAGCCCGCAGCCTCGCCGCCGTCCCAGGTGAGCACCGCGCGATAGGTTCCCTCCGCCAGCGAGCCGATAAAGCCCGCGTCCAGGCTCAGAATATGCTTTCCTGCCTTCAGTTTTCTGGAGGAGAGGATCTCCTGCAGCGTTTCCCCGGTCATACTGGTCAGCCGCAGCGATCCCACGCCGTCCTCCGGCAGATAGTAACGCAGCTCGGGCGTCTGGCCCGCCGTCCACCGGGCATCCTCCACCCGGGCGTCCTCCCCCAGGGCGGGCAGAGCCGGCAGCAGCAGGGCCAGCAATAAAATCAAAAGGCGGCGCATAGCGTACCTCCATCCCCAAATCATCTTTTTCAATATAGCACGAACCGCGCAGGATCGCAAATATTATTTACAATTTAGTAACTTTTTCCGGATAAAAAGCTTTGCGCCTGGCCCGGCCGTATGATAAAATAAACCCATGCATCCAATGATATTTAAGGAGGAAGAAAAATGAAGCGACTGATCCGGGCCCTCTGCCTGCTGTTCGTCCTGCTGCTGCCCCTGTCCGCCGCGGCGGATATCCGTCTGGAGCAGGTCTGGCTGTATATGCCCACGATCACCGCCGTAAACGGCACGGATTACGTGGTGCTGGGCTCCCGGCAGGATAACCTGCGCGGGCTTTACCGCACCTCCGGCGAAGAGGTGATCCCCTTTACCTATCCCAATCTGTCCAGCCTGGGCAACGGCTTCTTTTCCGATTACAGCGACAAAGAGAACATCAATACCCGCGCCCTGCTGTATGAAGATGGCCGGCAGATCAGCGATTAT
>CADAHU010000054.1 GCA_902787835.1 uncultured Eubacteriales bacterium | reverse complement strand
AACTTGTTTCCGCCAGTTTGTCCATGGTCGCCAAGCGAGTTCCCGGACAATCAGAATACATAAAAAACCCGCAGAACCGAGCTTGCTTGGTTCTGCAGGTTTTTTATGTGTTCAGCGGTGCGCTTCGCGCACCGCGCGGCCAGCGAAGCTGGCCTTGTCCGGGAACGCCGGTAGGCGTCAAAGTCCGTTGGCGGAAAAGCCCGCAGCATTTACGGCGACAACGCAGCCTCTTTCGGTTCCTTTCTGGGCTGCAGAAAGGAACGCCTCCGCTCGTTTACTCCCCGTCAACCGTTATGGGCTAAAAGCCGTATCGGGATTATTCTTCCTTCTTGGCGGCCGCCTTCTTACGGGGCGCGGCCTTCTTTTCGGCGGGCGCTTTCTTTTCGGCGGGCTTCTTTTCAGCGACGGTTTTCTTGGCCGCGGGCTTCTTTCCGGCGGGGGCCTTCTTGCGGGCTTCAGCATGCTCTCGTACAGCGCCACGTAGGTATCGGCGGATACATCCCAGCTGTAATCGCCGCGCATGCCGCGCTGCTGCAGCTGCCACCAGATATCCTTGTGCTCCCAGTAATAGCGCAGGGCGCGGCGGATAACGAACAGCATATCGTGGGCGTTATAATTGAAGAAGGTAAAGCCGTTGCCGGCGTTGTTGTAATGGTTGTAGCTCAGCACGGTATCGCGCAGGCCGCCGGTCTCGCGTACGATGGGCACGCAGCCGTAGCGGAGGGCGATCATCTGGCTCAGGCCGCAGGGCTCAAACTGGCTGGGCATCAGGAACATATCGGCGCCGGCGTAGATGCTGTGGGCCAGGCCCTCGTCCATCTGGAAGCGGGCGGCCACCCGGCCGGGATACTGCTGCTCCGCCCAGCTGAACAGGTTGACATAGCGGCTCTCGCCCATGCCCAGCACCACCAGCTGCACGTGCTCATCCATGATCTGGCCGATAACGTGATCCACCAGGTCCAGGCCCTTCTGGCTGCTCAGGCGGCCCACCATGCCGATGATGGCGGCGTCGGGATCCTCATCCAGGCCCAGGGAGCGCTGCAGGGCGCGCTTGCACTCGGCGCGGTTGCCCATATCATCCGCGGTGTAATTGGCGGCGATCAGCGGATCGGTGGCGGGATTCCAGGTGTTCACATCGATGCCGTTGAGCACGCCGGACAGGTGATCCCGCCGGGCGCGGAGCAGGCCGTCCATGCGCTCGCCGTAATAGGCGGTGGTGATCTCCTCGGCATAGCTGGGGCTGACGGTGGTGATCTCGTCGGCGTACACCAGGGCGGCCTTCATAAAGTTGGCGCAGCCGTAGCACTCCAGCTTGTCATCGGTAAAGTATTCGGGATCCAGGTTCAGCACATCCTTGACATCCTCGATGCCGAACACGCCCTGATACTGCAGGTTATGGATGGTAAAGATCGTGTGCACATCCTGATAGAATTCGTCCCAGGCGTACTGGATGCGCATCAGGGCGGGGATCATGCCGCTCTGCCAGTCGTGGGTATGCAGAATATCGGGATGGAAGCCGATGCGGGTCAGCGCCTCCAGCACCGCGCGGCAGAAGAAGCCGAAGCGCTCGTACTCGTCGCCGCCCATTCCGTAGATATAATTACGATAGAAGTAATATTCGTTATCCACAAAATAGAAGGTGACGCCGTTCATCTGCAGCTCCTCGATGCCGCAGTACTGGGAGCGCCAGCCCAGCTGCACCGAGAAATCCAGCACGTGCTTCATCTGGCTGCGGTAGCTCTCGGGGATCATGGCGTACTTGGGCAGGATCACGCGCACGTCGTGCCCCTTCTGGGCCAGCACGGGCGCCAGCGCGCCCACCACGTCAGCCAGGCCGCCGGTTTTGATGAACGGTACGCATTCGCTTGCAGCAAACAATATGTTCATGGTCATGTCTCCTTATCCTATTGTATTCGGTTCCGGTCCTATTGATTGTATCACATTTTTTGCCGCCGCGCAACCGCGGCGGGCGCCGCGCGGCGATCTTTCGCTGTCTTTTCTCAGTATCCCGTGCTGTACAGGTAGAAGCTGGTCACCTTGTCAGTGCGCACCCAGGCCCTGCGCCATCTGCTCAGCCCGTCGTCATAGAACTCCAGCTGCACATAATCGCCGTCCGGCGCGGACTGGATGGCGTACACATCGCCGCTGACGCCGGCGGGCACATCGCGCTTGCACAGGGCGTAATCCGTGCCGGGGCCATAATAGCCGGCGGCGCGGTAGGGCACATGGCACCAGCCGATGGCCTCCTCCTCCGGCACAGACCCCAGATCCAGCCCGTCAAAGCGCTTGGCCCCGGTATAAAGCTGATAGCTGCCGCTGCGGTCGGAGAAGCGCACCTGCACCCACCAGATCTCGTTGGTTTCATCATAGGCCCGGGAGAGCACCTGCACGTTCTGCCCGGAGGAAAGGAAGGTGCCCGCCTCGTCGTACACCGTGCCGGGGCCGGTGCGGGAGGCCAGCTTGCGGTTCAGCCTGCCCCATACGGCGCCGTACTGCGTATAACCGCTGCCGGAGGAGCTGGAGCCGCCGCTGGGCCGGGCGGTGCCGTCCTTGGGGCAAAAATTATTGTCGTTGGCGCGGCCGCACACCGGGCAGTACCAGATGCTGTCCGCCATGGCGGAGCAGCACCCCGCCACCAACAGCGCAAGGAGAAGGATCGCGAGAAGTTTTTTCATGGTCAGCCTCCCTGTTTGTTTGATTGTTCAGTTGCTTCTTTTTCTGTTTCCTCTTTTTTATCAGTTTACCACAGTCCGCGGCAAAAATCAATCGCCGGCAACTTCTGCTTTTTTGCCATGGCCCGGCGCGGAATCCTTCCATGGATGTTGACCGGCGGGGATAAATATGCTATACTGTGCGGGCTGCGCAAGCGGCAGACAGTTCGGAACCATCCTGTCTTAAAACAAAACTAGGGACGAAGCGGGGGGGCATGCCTTCCGCCGGGCGCGCCTGGGAATGGTGCGCCTTTTTTTCGTCCGGGAAAGGAAAAACAACATGAAAAAGAACCAAACCCGTGACCTGGCCATCGGCGGCATGATCGCCGCGCTGTACGTGGTGCTGACCTATGTGGCGCAGCTCTTCGGCCTGGCCTCCGGCGCCATCCAGGTGCGCATCTCCGAAAGCCTGACGCTGATGCCGGTGCTGTTTCCCACCGCCGTGCCGGGGCTTACCATCGGCTGCCTGCTGGCCAACCTGCTGACCGGCTGCGCGCCCTGGGACGTGGTATTCGGCACCCTGGCCACGCTGATTGGCGCCGTGGGCACCTGGCTGCTGCGGAAAAAGCCCTGTCTGAGCTGGATCCCGCCGGTGCTGAGCAATACGATCATCGTGCCCATCGTGCTGATGAAGGTGTACGGCGTGGGCCAGGAGGGCGTGGTATCCTGGCTGTCCGGGCTGCCCGGCGGGCTGTATGTGCCGCTGGCCATCCAGATCTTCATCGGCGAGATGATCAGCTGCTGCGTGCTGGGCCTGCTGGTGTACAAGGCCGCCGAGCGCGCGCTGCACAACAAGCTGGGCTGATCCCCCATACAAAACAGCCCCCGCGTCCAAAAAGCGCGGAGGCTGTTTTTTTGTTCACCTTTACACGGCTTCCCTGCGCCGCAGCCAGACCTGCCACAGAAGGGAGAACAGGGCATACAGCGCGCATGCGGTCAGGAGGATATGCGTAAAATCCTGAAGGAAAAAGAAGCTCGTCGTGCGCAGCCCCATCAGCAGAAGATGAGCTGCGATATACGATACGGGAAGGAAAAACGCCTGCCGGAGGATCCAGCGCCACGGCTGATGCCGGAGGATAAGCCAAAGCAGCCCCAGGAGCGCCGCCGCCGCGGCCGCCATCAGCAGATAGTATGTCAGCGCCAGGCGGGGCAATACCTCCACGCCGCCGTTCAGCGGCTTTCCCCAGAGGAGCTTCTGGGGGCTTTCATAGCCGTAGATCAGCCGATCCGGCACAGGACAGATGAGCAGCTCCCCGTCCTGATACGTAATATTCTGATCCAGAGAAGCATCCCGGCCAAAGCCCTGAAGGATGGCCGTCACCGTGCCGTCCTCCTCCTCCGTCATCTCCGTCCTGGCCGCCGAGATCCGGCCGCTTATCCTGAGCGTCAGGCCCTCCTCGCCCGCCTGCCCGGCGCTGGCAGGGTCTGCCGTCCTGACCCCGATTGCCTCAGCCAATCCATCCTGCCAGGGAATGGGCTTCACGCTGCCGGCATGATGAAAATAAGCAACGATGGCAACAAAGACGATCAGCCCGGCGATCAGGGCGGCATACCAGCGCCGCCGGCGGATCTCCTTTTTCAGCGTCCGGATGGGCGCGGCCGCGGCCGCCGCAGGAGCAGCGTCCGGCTCAAGCTGCGCGTACTTTTTCTGGCATTCCGGGCATTCCCGCAGGTGCTCTTCGATCAGCGTCCGGGTTTCCGGCTCGGTCATATTTTCCGCAAACAGGGGAAGAAGATCCCTGACTGCGGCACAGGGCAGTTTCATGATTCTACCTCCATTTCTTCTTTCAGCCTGGCGCGGGCACGGTGATAAACAACGCATGCCCAGTTCTCCGTTTTGCCAAACAGCTCCCCAATGTCCCGAAAGCTGAGCTGCCCCAGGGCCCGCAGCGTAAAGACCTCGCGGTAGGGCTCCTCCAGGCGGTGCAGCAGTCGATGGATGCGCATGCTTTCATCCCGGCGCAGGATGGACTCCTCCGGGCCCAGGCCACTATCCGGAAGGGCCGTCACCTCGTCCATCGGCTGCGCTTTCTTTTTCCGCCGCTCCGAAATCCAGATATTCTTCGCGATGGCGCAAAGCCAGCTTTGCATGCTGCTGTCTCCCCGGAACTGATCCAGGGACCGCAGCGCTTTAAAGAAGGTTTCCTGGGTGATTTCTTCCGCTGCATGGGGATCTCTGGAAAGGGAAAGCACATATCGATAGACAGGGCCAAAATACCTTTGATAGGTTTCGTCAAACCGTTCCGCTTCCATCGGGCGCTCCCTCCTTTCACTATATTGGACGCGCGTTATGCAAAAATCTTACAGGATTTCAAAAATATTTTTCAGGTGTTTACCGCAGAACAAACAGCATACACAAACGGCGTGACCCGGGGTCACGCCGTTTGATTATTGGGGATCGCGTCTGGATCAGCGGAAGGCTGACACCTTTTTGCCGGGATCAATAGTTGGGGTTCAGCGGCACGGCGTCCAGATCGAAGGAGCGCTGGTTCAGGTAGGTGACCTTGATCCACTGGTGATCGATCACGTAATCCTGGCCCCAGCAGCGCAGGTTGGCGCTGATGCATACCCACCAGCTGCCGTCGTTCTGCAGGGAGAGCGCCTTGCTGTGCACGGTGACGATCTGACCGATGGCCTCATAATTGAAGGTATTTTTGCCCCTGCCGGGCTCGGGCCGGGGATAGATCTTATCGGTGCCGATGGTGGCCAGCTGATCGGTGAGCGCCTCGTTATCGATGGGGATCAGCGTGGGCACGGGCGCAATCGTGGGCACGGGCGTGGACTGGGGCGCGGGGGTCTCGAAGGGCGGATGGTAAAAATCCGGATCGCCGAAGGGCTCCTCATCCGCCGGGGCAAAGTAGAACACGATGCTGCTGACGCTGGCGACGCCGTTGCTGACCGTCACGTTATAGGAGGTGGGGCCGGCAAAGCGCAGCCAGTAGGCGTTATCGAAGCGGTTGTCATAGGCGATCATATGGACGCCCTCGCCCAGCAGCCGCGTCTCCTGGTACAGCAGCGTGCCGTCGCTCTGCTTGTACTGCACCAGCAGGCTGGCCATGGCCGGAGCGGGCACGGCGGTGGGGATGGGCGTGGGAATGGGCGTGGGGATCGCCGTGGGCGCAGCGGTGACGGTCTTATAAGTATAGTAGAAGGTCACGCTGCTCTGGCTCACCGCGCCGTTGCTGTACACCACCACCGACTGGTAGCTGTTGCCCACCGGCGTAAAATACCCGGCGTTGAGCTTGCTGGAGATCACATGGGTGCCCGGGGTCAGCGTTTCGGTGTTATAGGTGATCAGCGAGCCGTCGGTCAGCCGGTAATACACCGTGATGGTGGCGGTGACCGGCGTGGGCACGGCGGTGGGCACCGGGGTAGGCGCGGCGGTGGGCTTGGGCGTGGCGGTGGCCAGGGCGCTGCCGTATTGATAGTAGAAGGTCACGCTGGTGCGGCTGGCCTGCCCGTTATTGTATACCGTAACGGTCTCATAGGTATTGCCCACGGGGGTAAAGTAGGCGCCGTTCAGCTTGCCGGTGATCACATGGGTGCCCGGGGTCAGCTGCTCGGTGCTGTAGGTGATCAGCGAGCCGTTGGTCAGCCGGTAATACACATATACCGTGGCGGTGGCCGGGGTGGCCGTGGGCGCGGCGGTGGGCTTGGGCGTGGCGGTGGCCGCGGAGCGCAGCTGATAATAGAAGGTCACGCTGCTGCGGCTGGGCGTGCCGTTGCTGTATACCGTAACGGTCTGGTAGGTATTGCCCACGGGGGTAAAGTAGGCGCTGCTCAGCCCGCCGGAGAGCACGTGGGTGCCGGGGGCCAGGGTTTCGGTGCGGGAGCTGATCAGCGAACCGCTGGACAGGCGGTTGTACACCGTGACCTTGGCGGCGGGCACAGCCGTGGGCTGGGGCGTGGCGGTGGCCATGCCGGCCAGCGGGGTGCGGCTCATGCGCACGCCGGAAACGCCGCCCACCGTCCAGGAGGCCGGCGTCTGCCACCGGGCATAAGAGCCGGGCAGTCCCAGGTAGGCGTCCCGGGCGGTGAGCGCCGCCATGCTCTGGGGCGCCACGCGCACGGTGTAATAAACGCCGCGGCTCAATTTGACCGCGGCCGTTTTGCCGGTGAGCGGCACGGTCTGCGCGGCGGAGGGCTGATAGCTGGGATACCAGGTGATATCAAAGCCGCCGTAAGCGCTCTGTTTCAGCCCGGTGGTGGTGGCCAGCGTGCCCTTGGTCTGGCTGAAGGTCAGGGTGGTATTGCCGCTGGCGTATACATAAAACTCCACCGTTTCGGCGGACCGGCCCGTGATCGTCTCGCCGTCCGCCAGCGCGGCGTTCAGCAGGCACAAAATCAGCGCGGCGCATACCAGCAGGATCGCTTTTGTGCTTTTCATGGCAGCCTCCTTACCCCGGTTTTATTTCCTGGAATATCCTTTATTATAGCCGTCAAGCGGGCAAAAGTAAAGGATGATTGACAATTGTTACATCTGGGAATAAAATGAAGCTGCATACGCCGTTACCAATACAATGCAAAGGGAAGATTGCCATGAAAGTAGTGCTTGAAAACCTGACCAAGCGTTTCCCCAACCGCAATAAAAAAGGCGATGACGTGATCGCGGTCAACAACTTCAACTTTGAGATCCCGGACGGCCAGCTGATCGGCCTGCTGGGCCCTTCGGGCTGCGGCAAGAGCACCACGCTGAACCTGATCAGCGGGCTGGAAACGCCCAGCAGCGGGCGGATCCTGTTTGGCGAAGACGACGTGACCCGCCTGCCGCCCGAGAACCGCGGCGTGGGCCTGGTGTTCCAGAACTACGCCCTCTACCCCCATCTGACGGTGCTGGAAAACATCCTCTTCCCGCTGCAGAACCTGCGCGGGGCGGATAAGCTCTCCAAGGAGGACATGCTCAAGCGCGCCACCGAGGCGGCCCGGCTGGTGCAGATCGACGGCCTGCTGGAGCGCAAGCCCAGCGAGCTTTCCGGCGGCCAGCAGCAGCGCGTGGCCATCGCCCGCGCCCTGGTCAAAATGCCCCGGGTGCTGCTGCTGGATGAGCCGCTCTCCAACCTGGACGCCCGGCTGCGCCTGCAGACCCGGGAGGAGATCCGCCGCATCCAGCAGGAGACCGGCATCACCACCATCTTTGTCACCCACGACCAGGAGGAGGCCATGAGCATCTCCGATATGATCGTGGTGATGGAGGCCGGCATCGTGCAGCAGATCGGCAAGCCCCAGGACGTATACGACGACCCGGCCAACCTGTTTGTGGCCAAATTTCTGGGCACGCCGCCCATCAACGTGTTTGAGGGCCGGTTATCCGGCGGCCGGCTGATGATCGGCCAGGAGGCGGTGCTCTCCGTGCCCGGCGCGCCGGACGGTATCGTATGGGCGGGCATCCGTCCCGAGGGCTTCATCCCGGCGGCGGACGGCGAGTTCACCTGCGATCTGAACCGGGTGGAGGTCATGGGCCGGGATATCAGCGTGGTCTGCCATCACGAAAAATGCGCCGGCGCGCAGATCCGCGCCATCATCAGCGCCGAAAGCAGGCCAGGCGACGGCGCAAAGACGGTGCGCTTCCGCCTCAAGCCCCGCAAGGTGCTGCTGTTTGACCACGAAAGCGGGGCGCGCATCCCCTTCGAGGTGAAGTGATATGACCGGCAAAAAGAACAACAACCTGAAGGGCTGGCTGTACCTGCTGCCCGCCATCCTGTTTCTGGGGTGCTTTCTGGTCTATCCGCTGATCGACGTGCTGATCTACTCGGTGGAGGAGGGCTACAACAGCGCCTCCCAGACCTACACCGGCATCGGGCTGTACAACTACTCCTACGTGCTGCGGGATCCCTACTTCCTGCAGGCGGTCAAAAACACCTTCCTGCTGGTGATCATCACGGTGCCGCTCTCCACCGGCATCGCCCTGCTGATCTCCCTGGGGCTCAACGCCATCAAGCCCCTGCGCAAGCTGTACCAGACCATCTACTTTCTGCCCTACGTGACCAACACCCTGGCGGTTGGCCTGGTATTCATGATCCTGTTCAAGCGCACGGCCTATACCGACGGCCTGGTCAACCTGATGCTGCGCTGGTTCGGCGCGGGCCCGGTGGATTTTATCGACGGTCCCTACTGGGCCAAGATGTTCGTGCTGTGCTTCTACACCATCTGGGTGGTGATGCCCTTTAAGGTGCTGATCCTGACCAGCGCCCTGGCCAGCGTGAACCCGGAATACTACGCCGCCGCCCGCATGGACTCCACCCGCAGCTTCCGCGTGTTCTACAAAATCACCCTGCCCATGATCTCCCCCATGATCTTCTATCTGGTGATCACCGGCTTCATCGGCGCCTTCAAGGCGTACAGCGACGCCGTGGCGCTCTTCGGCACCGATCTGAACGCCGCGGGCATGAACACCATCGTGGGCTACGTATACGATATGCTCTACGGCAGCAGCGGCGGCTACCCCTCCTTCGCCTCGGCGGCCGCGCTGATCCTCTTCGCCATCGTGCTGACCATCACGGTGATCAACCTGATGATCAGCAAGCGGCACGTGCACTATTAAGGCGGTGATGGCAATGGAAAAGAAGATCGATTTTGACCTGATCGAGCGCCGGGCCGCCGCGCGCAAACGCGCCTTCCGGGCGGTGGATTACTTTTTCCTCACCCTGTGGGCGCTGATCGTGCTGTTTCCCTTCTACTGGATGCTGCTCTCCTCGGTAAAGACGTACAGCGCGTACAACTCGGAATACATCCCCCGGTTCATCACCCTGGCCCCCACGCTGGAAAATTATCGGGAGGCCTTCACCGCGGTGTCCCTGGGGCGGTACTTCCTTAATACCATCATCTTTACCGTGATCACCACGGCGCTGATGATGGTGGTGATCATCCCGGCGGCCTTCGCCTTTGCCCGGCTGGAGTTTGCCGGGCGGCAGATCGCCTTTACCCTGTTCCTGTCGCTGATGATGATCCCCAGCGAGCTGGTGGTGATCACCAACTTTGTGACCATCACCAACCTGCACCTGCGCAATACCTTTACCGGCCTGATCCTGCCCAGCGTTACCTCGGTATTTTACATCTACCTGCTCAAGGAAAACTTTGAGCAGATCCCGGACGAATTGTACCGGGCGGCCAAGGTGGACGGCACGGGCGACTTCAAATACCTGACGCGGGTGATGATCCCCATCTCCAAGCCCACGCTGGTGACCATCGTGATCCTGAAGGTCATCGAATGCTGGAACAGCTACGTATGGCCGCGGCTGATCACCGACGACGCCCGGTACTTCCTGGTATCCAACGGCATCCAGGAGATCCGCGAAAACGGCTTTGGCCGCGAGAACATCCCCGCCATGATGGCGGCGGTGGTGGTGGTATCCGCCCCGCTGATCGCGCTGTTTCTGATCTTCCGCAACAAGGTCATGGCCGGGGTCTCCCGGGGAGGTACCAAGGGATGAAAACGATGCGCAAACTGCTGGCCCTGGCGCTGCTGTGCGCCCTGTGCCTGCCCCTGGCCGGCTGCCACGGCTCCAAAAATACCAGCGAATTTGTCCTGCCCGCCGCCTTTGACGAGGGCCGGGAGTACGAGGTGGTGTTCTGGGCCAAAAACGATACCAACAAGACCCAGACCGCCATTTACGAGAAGGCCATGGCCGATTTTAACGCCCTGTACCCCAACATTCACGTCAAAATGCGCCTGTACACCGATTACGGCCGCATTTACAGCGATGTGATCACCAACATTGCCACCGGCACCACGCCCAACGTGTGCATCACCTATCCCGATCACATTGCCACCTACCTGACGGGCAATCATGTGGTGGCCCCGCTGGACGAGCTCCTTGACGATCCCCGCTACGGCCTGGGCGGCAGCGAGGTGCGCTTCGACAGCCCCGCCCGGGAGGAGATCGTGCCCCAGTTCCTGTCCGAATGCGCCATCGGCGGGCACTATTACGCCCTGCCCTTCATGCGCTCCACCGAGGCCCTGTACATCAACAAAACCTTTGTGGAAAAGCTGGGCTACACCCTGCCCGACGTGCTGACCTGGGATTTTGTCTGGGAGGTATCGGACGCCGCCACCAAGAAGGACGCCGACGGCACCTACCTGCTCAACGGGCAGAAGACGATGATCCCCTTCATCTATAAGTCCACCGACAACATGATGATCCAGCTGCTCAGGCAGATGAACGCCGATTACTCCACCGCGGAGGGTGATATCCTGCTGTTCAACGACAGCACCAAGGACGCCCTGCTGACCGTCCGCGACCACGTGCGCACCGGCGCGTTTTCCACCTTTAAGATCAGCAGCTATCCCGGCAACTTCCTGAACGCCGGGCAGTGCGTATTCGGCGTGGACAGCACCGCCGGCGCCACCTGGATGGGCCCGGACGCCCCCAACATGGATATCGCCGCCGATCAGGTGGTGGATTTCGAGATGGCGGTGCGCCCCATCCCCCAGCTGGATCCGGAAAACCCGGCCATGATCTCCCAGGGCCCCTCGGTATGCGTATTCAACAAGACCGATCCCCAGGAGGTGCTGGCCAGCTGGCTCTTTGCCCAGTACCTGATCAGCAGCGAGGTGCAGATCGCCTACGCCGAAACCGAGGGCTACGTGCCCGTGACCCTCAAGGCCCAGCAGGATCCCGCCTATCAGGAGTACCTGAGCCTGCGGGGCACCGATAACGGCCTGCATTACGGCATCAAGCTGGACGCCGCCCAGCTGCTCATGGATTACACCGACCGCACCTTCGTCACCCCGGTGTTCAACGGCTCCGCCTCCCTGCGCGACGCCGCCGGATCGCTGATCGAGGAGGTGGTCAAGGGCGTGCGCCGCAAGAAGACCGTGGACGACGCCTTCATCGCCGCGCTGTACGACCAGACCGCCAGCCAGTATCACCTGGACCAGATCGAGAGCGCCGCCCATGCGGAGGAAAACGGCGATCAGGGCATGGGCCCGCTGCCCGGCACGGCGGTTACGCTGCTGGCCGCCCTGGCCGCCGCCTGGGCGCTGATCGGCGCCTTCGCCCTGGCCCGCGCCCTGAAAGCGAGGAAAAAGGCCGCCTGATCCCGGCAAATATCTATTGACGGGAAACCGGAAAATTACTATAATATTGGATGCGTGATCCTATGATTTTCTAAGGAGGAAGACACATGAAAAAGTCAACGATCCTGACTGCTGTTCTGGCCGTCGTAGCCGTGGTCGCTATCGTCCTTTGCCTGACCACCAACAGCAAGAAAAACGACCTGCAGAAGCAGGTGGAGAGCCTGACCGCTGATCTGACCGCTGCCCGCAGCACCGCTGCCAGCGATCTGGCCGCCGCTCAGGAAGCTGCCGCCGCCGAGCTGACCGCCGCCAAGGATGCCGCCGCCGCCGAGCTGGCCGCCGCCCAGGAAGCCGCCGCCGCTGAGCTGGCCGGCGTCCAGGAGCAGCTGACCGCCGCTCTGGAGGAGAAGGAAGCCATCGCCGCTGAGCTGGCCACCGCCAAGGAAGAAGCCGCCAGCACCGAGAACGCCATCCAGACGCTGCTGAACAACGCCCAGAACGCCGCTCAGGAAGTGGGCGAGAACGTGGCCAACGCTGTCTCCGGCGTGGTGGGAAACGTTGAAGAAGCTGTTGCCGGCGCTGTGGAAAACGCCCAGGAAGCCGTGGAGCAGGTAGCCGCCGCCGTGGAAGGCTCCAAGAACGAAGTGGTGGAGGCCGCCACTGACGTGGCCACCGAGACCGAGGCGCAGCTGGAAGCCCTGGAAAACACTACGGAAGAAGCCGCTGCCGAAGCCACTGAGACCGTGGAATCCGTGGAAGAAGCCGTGACCGACGCCGCCGAGGAAGCCGCTGATACCGCTGCCGAGACCGTCGCTGCCGCTGAAGAAGCCGTGACCGACGCCGCCGAAGCCGCCGCCGAGACTGCCACCGAGGCCGTTGAAGCCGTGACCGAGACCGTCACTGAGGCTGCCGAGGCCGTGACCGAGACCGCCGCTGAGACCGTCGAAGCCGCGGAAGAGACCGCCGCTGTGCTGATGAACCATGCCGAGTTTGCCGCCGCTGAAAAGGATACTCCCGTGGTCGTGGAGACCTATGTGCAGGCCAAGCAGAGCTGGTGGCAGGACAAGGCCACCATCTACACCCAGGCCGAGGATGGTGCGTACTTCATCTACGAGCTGCCCATCTCCCAGGAAGATTATGACGCCCTGGTGCCCGGCACCAAGATCCGCGTTTCCGGCTACAAGGCCGAATGGTCCGGCGAAGTGGAAATCGTGGACGCCACCTATGAAGTGCTGGAAGCCGAGCCCTACATCGCCGAGGCGGTGGACGTGACCGCGCTGCTGG
>CADAHU010000053.1 GCA_902787835.1 uncultured Eubacteriales bacterium | reverse complement strand
ATTTCAAGGGCCGGGTCAATATGGGCCCCTACAGCACGCCGGAGGTCATCTCCCAGTTTGAGCACGATCCCCACTGCCTGTATATGACCGACGCCTGGGTGGAGGAGCACGGCATGCAGAACCCGGCGCTCTACGATTGCTTCCCCAAATTCCTGCGGGATTCCCTGCGCGGCACCGGCGATACCCTGCCCGCCACCATCCGCCGCATGACCGGCGCCACGGCGGACCGCTTCCAGCTGCGGGACCGCGGTTATATCCGGGAGGGATACTACGCCGATCTGACGGTGTTTGACGAGGCGGAGATCAAGGCCGCCCAGCCCGACCAGGAAAAATCCTTCGGCATCAAAATGGCCTTTATCAACGGCGTTCCGGTATTGGAAAACGGCGCGCTGGACGCGGACGCCCTCAAAACCTCCGGCATGGCGCTGCGCGTGTGACCGGGGTTATCCCGGAGACATGGAAAGGAGCGCGGTTCCCTGATGAATTCCGCCCAAAAGATGAAAAGATCCGCTGTGCCGGCCATCGCGGAGAGCCTGCTGCTGCTCAGCGAGATCCCGCTGTCCCTGGCGCTGATCATCCAGAGCATGATGGTGCAGACCCAGGGGCTGGAGGGGGCGCTCACCGGCGAGCAGATGGCGGCGCTGGAGGCGGCCACCGATCCCGCCGAAGGCAGAGCGATTTCGGCGGCGCTCTTTCTGATTCTGGCGGCGGTGCAGGCGATCCGGGCCTTCCGCGGACGGGAGAGGGGGAGGGGCTTCTTTGCCGTTTCGCTGGCCCAGGCGGGGCTCCTGCTGATCGGCGCGGCGCTGCCGCTGGCGATGGGCTTTAAAAATGCCACGCTGATTGCCCTCGGCATTGTGTACGCCCTGGCGCTGGGTATCGGGCGGGTATACGCCATCCTCCGGGATCGGCGGCTGCGCAGCGCGGCGCTCAATATCCTTTGCATTCTTGGTTTGGCCGGCAGCTGCTTTATATTTATGCTGACTGACCTGCTGATTCTCTGCCTGGCGCTCCTGTCGCTGATGAAAATCGTCTTTGGCCGCATCCGCCTGCACACGCTGAAGCGGATCATCCGCAAAACCTATGCGGCGGAGATCATCTTCGGCCTGCTGCTGCTGATCATCACCTTCTCCTTCCTGCTGTATTACTTTGATCCGGGCATTGAAAGCATGCGGGACGCCCTGTGGTACTGCTTTGCCATTGTGACCACCATCGGCTTTGGCGATCTGACCGCCGTGACCACCTTTGGCCGCGTCCTCTCGGTGATCCTGGGCATTTACGGCATCGTGGTGGTGGCGCTGATCACCTCCATCATCGTGAATTTTTACGGTGAAACGAAAAAAGAGGACACCGAATCAGAGGGAGACTGAAGCATATGGCGCGCAACAAAAAGGCCCCGCGGACCAAGCTCCATCAGGTGACGGCGGAAAACGATATCCGCTATCGCGGGCCGCTCACCTATCAGCATTTCCAGATCCTGGGCTGGCTGTGCATCGTCCTGTCCCAGGCCAGGGTGATCCTGGCCCTGGGCGGCAAGGTGGATCCCTCCATCCAGGAGCTGTACCAGCGCTGGCAGGTGGCGCTCCAAAACGTGGGCGGCATGTCGCTGCCGCTGCTGCTGATCGCAAACTTTGCCCAGATCCTGGATACCAGCGACGGCTATAAAAAGCAGCTGATCAAAAACGCCGGGGCCGCCCTGGGCGTGTTTCTGCTTTCCGTATTCTGTTTTGATCGCTATATCATGGACAGCCTGGCCGCGCTCAGCGGCGATACCGCCCAGGCCAGAACGGAGATCCGGGCGATGATCCAGGGGCTGACGCCCACCGGATTTATCAGCTTCAACCTGTTTATCGACCTGCTGCTGTGCACCCTGGTGATGCTGTTTTTGAATTATAAGCCCAAGCGCGTCTTCCGGGGAAAGCTGCTGCACGTGTTCCGCCTGTTTGTGCTGCTGCCCATCGGCTACGAGGTGGGCTGCATGGTGCTGAAGGTGCTGTGCGCCCGCAGGATCATCCAGCTGCCGCTATGGTGCTTCCCCCTGCTGCCCGTCAAGCCGCCCATGACCTTTGTGCTGTTCGTAATCCTGGCGTTTTTTGTCAAGATCCGGGAGCTGCGGTTCCGCCGTCATGGGAAAACCCACGAGGAATACCACGATTTTTTGAAGACCAACAGGAATTCGCGCAATTTTTCCATCTTTCTGGCGGGAATGATGGTGGTGGTCAGCCTGCTGGATATCGCCATCATGCTGGGCTATTCTTTGTTTGGCACCGTTGCCGATCTGGATGAAGCCGGGATGTACCAGGCTGCCCAGGAGACCGCCGACGTATCCGCCCCGGAGACCGCCGCGCCCGCGGACGTCGCAACGGAAGCGCCCGCGGCAATCGTAACGGAAACGCCGGCCGTGGAATGGACGCTGCCTGCCGATCTGCGCCTGGAGGAGCTGCCCCTGGGGGATGTGCTGGAGGCGATGTTTGAAAAAGCCAGGGAGCGGGCGGCTGCCCAGCAGCTTGCGCCGGCCTTGACGGCGGGGTCGCAGACGCCGGAGCCCTTGGCCCGGGAGCAGGCCGCGCCCGCGCCGCTGACGAAGGAGGATTTCTCGACGGTGGCGCGGCAGACGATCATGAACGAGCTTCTGGTGGCGGGGGCGTTGGGCTTTGGCGGATCGGTATACCTGATCGTACTGGCGCCGCTGGTGCTGCTCTTTTCCTATACCAAAGTGCCCCGCAGCCCCAAGGTGGGCATCGCGATCCCCGCGGCGGGCATGATCCTGATCCTGATCCTGTTCCTGGAGGGAATCCGCCTGATGGTTGGGCGGCTAGGTGCTTCCAAAGTGGATTTGGATGAAATGTCCGGGTATCTGCAGCTGCTGCAGACGATCATGAAGTAAAGCGCGCATCGCAAATACAGCGCGTCAAACCGGGAGGGCAAGCGTATGAATTATCGGATCAATCAACGGACGGGAGACCGCATCAGCGAGATCGGCATGGGCTCGGCCTATCTGCCGCAGGCGTCCATGGAGGAGGCGGTGCGGGTGCTGCGCACGGCCTACGAGGGCGGGATCAATTATTATGATCTGGCCGCCGGGGATGGCAAGGCCTTTTCCATGTGGCGGGAGGCGCTGGGCGACGTGCGTAAAAACGTGCTGTATCAGATCCACTTCGGCGCGGATTACAGCGGCGGCGCGTACGGCTGGTCATTGGAATTGGAAAAGATCAAGCGCTCGGTGGATTGGCAGCTCAAAACCCTGGGCACCGATTATATCGATTACGGCTTTATCCACTGCCAGGATGAATACGGCGATTGGGAAACATACCGGAAAAACGGCGTGTACGCCTATCTGCGCGGCCTGCAGGAGCAGGGCGTGGTGCGGCATATGGGCCTTTCCTCCCATACGCCCGCGGTGATCCGCCGCATCCTGGATGACGCGCCGGCGGATATGCTGATGTTCTCGGTGAACCCCGCCTATGAATACGGCCACGGCGAGTATGCCAACGGCAGCGTGGACGAGCGGGCGGAGATCTACCGCCGCTGCCAGAAGGACGGCATCGGCATTTCCGTCATGAAGCCCTTCTCCGGCGGGCAGCTGCTGTCCGACAAGCAATCGCCCTTCGGCCAGGCCCTGACCGTGTATCAGTGCATCCGTTACGCGCTGGACCGGCCCGGTGTGCTGACCGTGCTGCCCGGCGCGCGGCGGGTGGAGGAAGTAAAACGGCTGCTGGCCTATGCGGACGCCCCGGAGGCGGAGAAGGATTACAGCGCCATCAGCGGGCTGACCCCGGCGGACGCCGCGGGCAAATGCGTATACTGCAACCATTGCAGGCCCTGCCCGGCGGGGCTGGATATCGGCCTGATCAACAAGTATTATGATCTGGCCCGGGCGGGGGACGCCCTGGCGGCGGAGCATTACCGCACGCTGGAGAGGACCGCAGCCGATTGCGTCCGCTGCGGCCACTGCGACCGGCGCTGCCCCTTCCACGTGCAGCAGAGCGCCCGGATGGCGGAGATCGCCGCCTGGTTTGGGGAGCGCGCGTGATGAATATCCGGATTCGGTACGCCCGGCCGGAGGACGCGGACTTCTGGTTCAGCCTGGACGGGCATCTTTCCCGGGAGGCCTTCAAGGACAAAGTGCGGGACCGTATGGCCTATGTGCTGCTGTGCGACGGCCAGCCCGCCGGGCTGCTCCGGTACAATCTGTTTTGGGATGAGCACCCCTTCTGTACCCTGCTGCATATCGCGCCGGACCGGCAGCGGCAGGGCCTGGGCGCGCGGCTGCTCCGCCACTGGGAAAAGGATATGCGCGCCCGGGGATATGGGCTGGCGCTCACCTCCACCCAGGCGGATGAGGACGCCCAGCATTTTTACCGCAAAATGGGCTACCGGGACTGCGGCGGCCTGGTGCTGGATGTGCCGCCCTGGACGCAGCCCATGGAGCTGATCCTGTGCAGGGATATCCGCGAGGAAGATTAAAACGCGGGGGAGGACGGACGGGGCGTTTGTTTCTGGAGACCACGAATGCAAAATGCAGAACGCGTGGTGACTGGGGCAGCATTCCCGCCAACAGGGTTTACGGGGGCGTTCCTTCTCGGAGCCCGAGAAGGAACCGAAGAGGGCTGCGTTTGTCGCCGTAAATGCTGCGGGATTTTCCGCCAACAGGCTTTAACGCCTGCCACCGTTCCCGAACAAGGCCAGCTTCGCTGGCCGCGCGGTGCGCGAAGCGCACCGCTGAACACAGAAAAAAACCCGCAAAACCGAGCAAGCTTGGTTTTGCGGGTTTTTTTCTGTGTTCTGTTTGTCCGGGAACTCGCTTGGCGACCATGAGCCAAACTGGCGGAAACAAGTTCGTTTTCCGATTCAAGCTGTTTCGCCGGCTGCTTCTTTGTTACTTTCTTCTGGAAGAAAGTAACGTACTCCCCTCCCGACTCCGCTTATTCTCCCCACATCCCCAGCGCCTCCCGCATCCAGGCGTGCACGTTCATGCCGTAGACCGGGCGCAGGGTATCGGGAGAAAAGACCGTTTCGATATCGCCCTGGGCGGCGGCGCGGCCCTGGTGCAGCAGCAGGGCCCGGGTGCCGTAGCGGCGGGCCAGGCTCAGATCGTGTACCACGGTGATCACGGCGCGGCCGCCCTGGCTGAGCCAATCGGCGATCAGACCGAAGATCTGCTGCTGATACTTGAGATCCAGGTGGTTGGCGGGCTCGTCCAGCAGCAGGATATCGGGCCGCTGGGCAAACACCTGGGCCAGGAACACCCGCTGCAATTCGCCGCCGGAGAGCGTCAGCGCGCTGGCGCGGCGCAGGCCGGTCAGGCCGGTGATTTCCAGCGCCTCGCCCACGCTGGCCTCGCCGCCGCTGTCGGCGCGGAAGAGGCCCGGACGGTGGGCGTAGCGGCCCATGCGCACGATTTCCTCCACCGTAAAGGCGAAATCCACGCCGTTGTGCTGGGGCAAAACGCCCACCGCGCGGGCGAAGCGGTCGGCGCGGATCCGCCGGATCTCCTCCCCGCGCAGCAGGATGCGCCCTGCATAGGGCACCGCCCGGCTCATGGCGCGGATCAGCGTGGATTTGCCCGCGCCGTTGGGGCCGCAGAGCATCAGCCACTGCCCGGCCTCAAGCTGCAGGGAGACATCCTCCACGATCTTTTTTTTGCCCAGGGTAACCGATACGTTTTCCAGCTTCAGCATGCCCGCGCCGCCTTTCTGCTGCGGAAAAAGATGACCACGAACACCACCGCGCCGATCAGCGAGGTGACCACGCCCACGGGCAATTCCACCGGCCGCAGCAGCATGCGCGCCGCCAGATCGCACAGCATCAGGAACACCGCGCCGCCCAGCAGGCTGGCAGGCAGCAGGCGGCGATGGTTGGGTCCGGTGATCATCCGCGCCATGTGCGGCACCACCAGCCCCACAAAGCCGATGGTTCCGCCCACCGATACGCATACGCCGATCAGCCCGGAAACGCAGATCAGCACCGCCAGCTTGACGCGCCGGATGGGCACGCCGATGGCGCGGGCGTTTTCCTCGCCGATGGCAAAGGCGTTGAGCTCCCGGGCGCGGGCCAGCAGCGCGCCGCCGAACAGGATCAGCGCGCCCAATAGCAGCAGCGCGTTCTGATAGCTGCTGCCGGAGAGCGAGCCCATGGTCCAGAAGGTCAGGCTGCGCACCTTGTCCCCCGCAAAGGCGATCATCAGGCTCATCAGGCTGCTGGCGAACATGGAAAAGATCACGCCGATCAGGATAATGCTCTGGGTGGACAGCGAATGATCCAGCGCCAGCACCAGGGAGAGGATCAGCAGCAGCGATAAAAAGGCGAACAGGATGGCCATCACCACCGTGCCGCCCAGGGGGGAGCCCGGCAGGCGGAAGCCCATCAGCAGCGCCAGCATGGCCCCCAGCGCCGCGCCGGAGGATACGCCCATGGTGCTGCCGTCGGCCAGCGGATTGTGCAGCAGCCCCTGCATGGCCGCGCCGCACAGCGACAGCGCGCCGCCGCTCAGCGCCACGCACAGCACCCGGGGCAGGCGCACCGACAGGATGATGGAGGAGGATACGCCCGCCGGCGCGGGCTTGCCCCAAAGGGCGCTCCATATGATCCGGGCGGTATCGCCCAGGGGGATGGATACGCTGCCCGCCGCCACGCACAGGAGCAGCGCCGCCAGCAGCGCCCCCAGCATCAGCGCCCAGCCGAGGGGCGAAAAGGTTTCGCGGTGGAATGCACGCATGATTGTCTCCATTCTGAAAAGCAGGCGGAAAGGGGATGCCTTTCCGCCTGCTGTGAATCAGGGGTTACGCCGCGGGCTCCTGGGCGGCGTCCAGATCGAGCACGAACTGCAGCAGCGCCTCGGCGGCGTCGGCCAGGCGCGGGCCGGGACGGGTGATCTGGTCGTTATCGGCGTTGAAGATGGCGCCGTTTTGGATGGCCTGCATGCCCTTCCAGCCCTCGCGGGACGCGATGACCTCCACGGGGGTGGGGCCCTCGCCGTAGTACATTTCAATGGTCACGATGTAATCGGGATCGGCGGCGATGACCTCCTCCTCGGAGACCATGGGCCAGCCCTCCTGGTCGGCAAAGATGTTGGTTAGGCCGCAGAGCTGGCCGATCTCATCCATAAAGGTGCCGCTGCCCGCGGACCACAGGCCCCAGCCGTATTCCAGGGGCGTGGTTTCAAAGTATACGGTCTTGCCGGCGGCCTGCGCCTGCTCCGCCACGGCGGCCAGACGGGCCTGCATATCGGCGATCACCGCGGCGGCTCCCTCGGTTTTGCCGGTGAGCGCGCCCAGCAGGGTGATGCAGTCATAGGTATCGGCGATGGACTGGGCGTCGGTGATCAGCACGGCCACGCCGGCGTTCTCCAGGGCGGCCACCTGCTCCTCGGTCTGGGCCATCTTGGTCATCACCACCACCTGGGGCTCCAGGGCCAGGATCTGCTCCAGGTTGGTCTCATTGCCGCTGTTGACCTCGGGGATATCCGCCACCTCGGCGGGATAATTGCAGTAGGTGCCGCGGCCCACCACGGCATCGCCGGCGCCGATGGCGTACAGGATCTCGCAGTCGGAAGGCATCAGCACCACCACGCGGGTGGCGGGGCCGGCCAGGGTCACGGTGCGGCCCAGCATATCGGTCAGGGTCAGGGCGTCGGCCTCGGCCAGCGCGGGCAGGACGGCCAGCGCCATCACGGCGGCCAGCAGCAGGGAAAGCAGCTTCTTTTTCATGGTTCTTCCTCCCATATTTTCTTGATCAAATGAAAATAGCGAGGGCATACGCCCTCCCCGGAGGAACACCAATACACCCGCGCCAGGGCGCAGGCTTTTTGCCGGGCAGCGCGGCCCGGCATGCATAGCGTTTCCCATCCCCAGGGGCAGCTTCGGTGTAAACAGGTCTCCCGGCTTGGCTTCATCCTACTTGCGCGTCTTCCCGCGGCTTGACGCAGTGACTTGCGTGCGCGTTCGTCGGCTTCACGGTTACTGGGATAGCCCGGAAATCACATCCGCGTTCCCATGGCGGCATCGCTGCCGCCGCGCCTCCCGGCGCAGATACACCGGCTATTCATTTGTCGCCCTATTATACTATGACGGCGGGCGGCCCGTCAACCGCAATTGCCAGAGCGGGCGGGGCGTGCTATAATGGATCCGTCTGCTGACGAAAAAACCCTTCGGGAGCGTGCCATGGAAAACTACAACAAGATCCTCCTTACCGTGGAGTACGACGGCTCGGGCTTTGCCGGCTGGCAGCGGCAGGCCAATTTCCGCACGGTGCAGGGCGAGGTGGAAAAGGCGGTGAGCCGCGCCGTCAAGCGGGAGACCACCATCTGGGGGGCCAGCCGCACCGACGCCGGGGTCAACGCCCTGGGCCAGCGCGCGCATTTTTATAATTACAGCACCATCCCGGCGGAAAAATTCCCCTTTGTGCTCAATACCATGCTGCCGCCGGATATCCGTATCCGCGCCGCCCGGGAGATCCCGGAGGGCATCCACGCCCGGTTCAGCTGCCGGGGCAAAATTTATACCTACCGCATTTATAACAACCGCCATGCCAGCGCCATCCGCCGCCATTTTACCACCCATATCCCGGTGCCGGCGGACGAAAACAAAATGCGCGAGGCCGCCCGGCGCATGCTGGGCACCCATGATTTTGCCGCCTTCCAGGCCGCCGGCGGCACGGCCAAGACCACCGCGCGCACCATATACGGCATCGATATCGACCGCAGCGGCGACGATATCACCCTGATCGTTCGCGGAAACGCTTTCCTATATAATATGGTGCGCATCATGGCGGGCACGCTGATTGCCGTGGGCCAGGACCGGCTGCCGGCGGACTGCATCAGCGAGGCGCTGGAGACCGGCAACCGCCTGGCGCTGGGTGTCACCGCGCCGCCCAACGGGCTGGAACTGACCCGCATCTTTTATGATCTGCCGGGGGAGGAGCCGCCCGACGATATGCGCTGATCCGGCAGGAATTGGCCCATTGTGAAACGCGCTCTTTTTTGATATAATCATTTCAGCCTTTCATCGAATGGGGGGAACGCTGGGTATGCAGGAGCAGGAAACGCACGCTTTATCCATGCAGGGCGTGCGGCGTTTGCCGTATTACTTAAAATACTTAAAGGATTTGCAGGGCGAGGGCATCCAGCATGTGCCCGCGGCGGCCATCGCGGGCTCGCTGGGCATCTACGAGGTGCAGGTGCGCAAGGACCTGGCCGCCGTATCCAGCCATCCGGGCAAGCCCCGGGTGGGGTTCAGCGTGGATGGGCTGATCGCCGATATCGAGCACTTTTTGGGCTATGACAGCGCCAACACCGCGGCGCTGGTGGGCGTGGGCCATCTGGGCACGGCGCTGATCAGCTACGGCGGCTTTGCCGATTATGGGCTGGATATCGCCGCCGCCTTCGACCGGGACCCGGAGCGGATCGGCCGCTGCGTCCACGGCTGCGAGGTGTATCCCATGGAGAAGCTGGGCGCGGTCTGCGCGGAAAAGCGGCTGATGATCGGCATCATCGCCACCCCGGCGGAGGAGGCCCAGGGGGTGTGCGATCAGCTGGTGGCGGCGGGCGTGCGCGCCATATGGAATTTTGCCCATGTGAAGCTGCGCGTGCCGGAGGGCGTGCTGGTGCAGAACGAGGATATGGCCGTGAGCTTCGCGCTGCTGAGCAGCAGGCTGGCCCAGGCGCTGCGGGACGCAAAAACAGAATAAAACATGCCGGACGGAGGCGCGCTTCCGCCCGGTTTTTCTATAATTGACAAATTGGCCTGTAATCGCTACAATATAGACAAAACCACAGGAAAAGGGGAAAAAGGGAATGACGATTGCGGATATGGTGCGCGTGCTGCACGCCCGGGTGCTGTGCGGCGGAGAGCGGATCGATACCCCGGTTTATACCGCCTGCTGCTCGGATCTGATGAGCGACGTGCCCCCACGTGCTGCGCACCGCCGATATGCTGGATCTTAAATGCCTGGTGTTTGCCCGGGGCAAGGTGCCCGGGGAGGATATCCTGGAGCAGGCCGACGAGCAGGGCCTGGTGGTGATCACCACCAAGGTGACGGCCTTTACCGCCTGCGGCCTTCTGTACGAGGCCGGGCTGCGCGGTGTGCCCATCGAGTGGCCGGAAAGCGAGGACGGACAATGAGCGCCTTACTGCATGAAGAATACCCCGTGGAATCCGGGGATTACGACCGCGCGGGGGAAGCCTCCGCCGATATCAAGCGCAAGCTGAAGCAATTGGGCGTGCCCGCCACGGTGCTGCGCCGGGTTTCGGTGGCCAGCTATGAGGTGGAGCTCAACCTGGTGATCCACTCCGACGGCGGCGTACTGACCCTGGAGGTCACGCCGGAGGCTGTGCGGCTGATCAGCGCCGACCGCGGCCCGGGCATCCCGGATCTGGATCTGGCCATGCGCGAGGGCTGGTCCACCGCCAGCGAGACCGCCCGCAGCCTGGGCTTCGGCGCCGGCATGGGCCTGCCCAACATGAAGCGCAACGCCGACGATTTTAACATTACCAGCAAGGTGGGAGAGGGAACGACCATCGATATGGGGTTCCACCTTGCCTGAGCGAGAGGATAACGCCATGGATGCGACGAAAACCCGTTACCATTCGGTACGCCTGGACAAGGAGCTGTGCAAGGGCTGCACCAACTGCCTGATGCACTGCCCCACCGAGGCCATCCGCGTGCGCAAGGGACGCGCGCATATATTGGATGAGCGCTGCATCGATTGCGGCGAGTGCATCCGCATCTGCGATTACCACGCCAAGGTGGCCATCACCGACAGCCTGGAGGATCTCAAGCTCTTCCGTTATTCCATCGCCCTGCCCGCGCCCTCGCTGTACGGCCAGTTCCGCGGGCTGCAGGATGTGGGCGTGGTGATCGCCGCGCTGAAACGGATCGGCTTTGACGATGTGTTTGAGGTGGCCCGGGGCGCCGACGTGGTGAGCCGCGCCATTGCGGAAAAGCTGCGGGAGCCCAGCCTGCCCCGGCCCCTGATCTCCTCCGCCTGCCCGACGGTGGTGCGGCTGATCCAGGTGCGCTTTCCCGATCTGATCCCCAACATTGTGGACGTGCGCCAGCCCATGGAGGTGGCGGCGGAGATCGCCCGGACGGAGTTCTGCAAGGCCCACGACTGCCGGCCGGAGGAGGTGGGCGTGTTCTTTATCACCCCCTGCCCGGCCAAAATGACCGCCATCGCCTCCCCCCTGGGGCAGAAAAAATCCAGCGTGACCAGCGCCATCAGCATGATGGAGATCTACGGCCGGCTGCGCCCGCTGATCAGCAAGATCCAAAAAGAGGAAAAGCCCGAGGGCACCAGCACCAGCTACGGCATCGGCTGGGCCACCAGCAGCGGCGAAACCCAGAGCATCTTTCAGGAAAACGCCCTGTGCGTGGATGGCATCCAGAACTGCATCCGCGTGCTGGAGGAGATCGAAAACAACAAGCTGAGCGATTTGACCTTTTTTGAGGGCAACGCCTGCACCGGCGGCTGCGTGGGCGGCCCGCTGACCTTCGAGAACAACTATGTGGCCAAAAACTCCATCCGCAAGCTGGTGGCCACCGCCCGGGCGAAGAACGCCGAAACCCCGGCCCAGAGCGTGCCCGCCTCCATGATGAACAAATACCATCTGCGGCTGGACGTGCCCATCGAGCCCAACACCGCCATGAAGCTGGACGACAACATCGCCGTGGCCATGCAGAAGCTGCAGCGCATGAACGAGATCATCGCCGAGCTCCCGGGCTACGATTGCGGCAGCTGCGGCAGCCCCACCTGCCGCGCTTTCGCCGAGGATATCGTGCTGGGCTACGCCAACGAGATGGAATGCATCCACAAGATGCGCGACAAGCTCCAAACCATGGCCGAGCAGATGGTGGAGCTGGCGCAGACCAGAAGATAAAAGGAGACAAACAGATATGACAATCAAAGATATCATCCCCCTGATCGACGCCAAAGTGATCACCCCTGAGGCTGATCTTAAAAAGGACGTGCTGTGCGGCTATACCTGCGATCTTTTAAGCTGGGTGATGGCCCACGGCCAGGAGGGCATGGCCTGGGTGACGGTGCAGATCCATATGAACGTCATCGCCGTGGCCGCCCTGCACGATATGGCCTGCGTGATCATGCCGGAATCCATCCAGATGGAAAAGGACAGCATCGAAAAGGCGGAGGAGGAGGACATCTGCATTCTGGAAAGCCCGCTGAGCGGCTACGAGATCTGCGGCCGGCTGCATGCCGCCGGCGTTCCGGATAAGGACTGATCCTCCCATGGAATATTTTGCCGATCTGCATATCCATAGCTGCCTGTCGCCCTGCGGGGATGATGACAACACCCCCTGCAACATCGCGGGGATGGCCAAAATAAAGGGGCTGGATATCATCGCCGTTACCGATCATAACACAGCCCGCAATCTGCCCGCCGTCCAGGAAGCCTGCGACGCCTACGGGCTTCTTTTGGTGCCCGGCATGGAGATTACCACCCGGGAGGACGTGCACCTGCTGGGGTATTTCCCGGATGTGCAGACGGCGCTGGATTTCAGCGGCATGATCAAAGAGCACCTGCCCAAGAAAAAAAACAAGCCCAGATTCTTCGGCAATCAGCGGGTGATGAACAGCGATGACGAGCAGATCGACGAGGAGGACGCCCTGCTGATCGGCGCCACCGATTTCAGCCTGCACCAGGCCACCATGCAGGTGCTGGATTACGGCGGCGTGCCCGTGCCCGCCCATATCAACCGCGGCAGCCACGGCCTGCTGGTCAACCTGGGCTTCATGCCGGAGGATTACTTTTATACCACGGTGGAAATGTGGAACCTGCTGCCCTGCGACGCCAAAGCGCTGGAGGGCCGCCACGTGCTGCACAACAGCGACGCCCACTACCTGGGCGATATCCGGGAGCGGGAGAGCGCCCTGCGGCTGGAGCACCGCACCGTGGCCGATCTGCTGGCCTGGATGCGGTCCAAAAAGGAAATTTAGGCAAGTTATACATAACTAACCAATAAATAAACGCAAAAAATATTGAAATATCGATAAAAACGGATAAAAAAGTGCGTGCAATTCGGCGCTAAACGTGCTACAATAAATCGGTGTGTGTATCATGGATACATGAGGCCCATTAAAAGGAGGTTTCCCTATCATGCCGGACAACAAGGAAAAATTCGAGCAACTGAATCAGGTGATTGAGGAGCTCCGCGATCAGCCCGGTGCGTTGATGCCTGTGATGCAGCGCGCGCAGAACATCTTTGGCTGCGTATCGCTGGATGTGCAGAAGGCCATCGCCGAGGGGCTGGGCGTTACGCTGAGCGAAGTGTACGGCGTCGCCACTTTCTATTCTCAGTTCAAGCTCAAGCCCGCCGGTAAGTATGTGATCAGCGTGTGCCTGGGCACTGCCTGCTACGTAAAGGGCAGCCAGAAGGTGCTGGACCGCCTGAGCGAGGAGCTCAAGATCCCCGTGGGCGATACCACCGACGACGGTCTGTTCACCCTGCAGGCCACCCGCTGCCTGGGCGCCTGCGGCCTGGCTCCTGTTATGACCGTGAACGACGAGGTGTACGGCCGCCTGGTGCCCGATGATGTGCCCGGCATCCTGGCCAAATATAAGGAGTAAATCCCATGCGAGACCTGTCGCTGCATATCCTGGATCTTGCGGAAAACAGCGTGCGGGCCAAGGCGAAGCTTGTGACCATCGGCGTTGGCGTGGATGAAAAGAAAAAGATCACGCTGACCATCGAGGACGACGGCTGCGGCATGGACGCGGAGCTGCTCCAGCGGGTGATGAGCCCCTTCGGCACCACCCGCACCACCCGCAAGGTGGGGCTGGGCATCCCGCTGATGGCCCAGAACGCGCGCCTGACCGGCGGCGATATCGACGTTAAAAGCCAGGTGGGCGTGGGCACGGTGTTCACCGCCACCCTGTACGGGGACAGCATCGACTGCCTCCCCCTGGGCGATCTGCCCGGCACCGTGGTATCGCTGGTCACCGCCAACCCGGAGGGCCCGGATTTTCTGCTGAAGTGCTCCTCGCCCAAGGGCGAAATGAGCTTCGATACCCGCGAGGTGCGGCAGGCGCTGGGGGATGTTCCCCTGAACGAACCTGAAATTGCCGCCTGGATGCTGGAAGCCATCCGGGAAGAGCTTGAACCGATATTTGGAGGTGTGATCCTATGAAATCTATGGCTGAACTGGAAGCCATCCGTCAGCGCACCCTGCAGCGCATCAACCTGCGCCGGGAGGACGAGAGCGAAAACATCCGCGTGGTCATCGGTATGGCCACCTGCGGCATCGCCGCCGGCGCCCGTCCCGTGATGATGGCCTTCATGGACGAGATCAACAAGCGCAGCCTGAGCCATGTCACCGTCAGCCAGACCGGCTGCATCGGCATGTGCCGCCTGGAGCCCATGGTGGATGTGTATCTGCCCGGCAAGGAAAAGGTGACCTACGTGCATATGACCCCCGAAAAGGTGGGCCGCGTCGTGGCCGAGCATATCGTCAACGGCCGCCCCGTAACCGAGTATACCATCGGCGCTGCCGAGGACAAATAACAGCTGGACGCTGAGGAGGAATTGCCCATGGATATCTATCGCGCGCATGTGCTCTGCTGCGGCGGTACCGGCTGTACTTCGTCGGGTTCTGCGCAGATCATCGAGCGTTTTGAAAACCAGATCAAGGAAAAGGGCCTGGACAAGGAAGTCAAGGTCATCCGCACCGGCTGCTTCGGCCTGTGCGAGGCCGGCCCCGTGGTCATTATTTACCCCGAAGGCACCTTCTACTCCCGCGTGAAGGTGGAGGATGTGGACGAGATCGTCTCCGAGCATCTGCTCAAGGGCCGTCCCGTGCAGCATCTGGTGTATACCGACCACGCCACCCAGGAGCAGGACGCCAGCAAGCCTCTGGACGAGATCAGCTTCTATAAGCATCAGCACCGCATCGCCCTGCGCAACTGCGGCGTCATCGATCCCGAAAACATCGATGAGTACCTGGCCTTCGACGGCTACAAGGCCCTGGAAAAGGCGCTGACCACCATGACCCGCGAGGAGGTCATCGACGAAGTGCTCAAGTCCGGCCTGCGCGGCCGCGGCGGCGGCGGCTTCCCCACCGGCCTCAAATGGAAGTTCACCTACAACAGCCCCGGTCCCGTCAAGTACGTGGCCTGCAACGCTGACGAGGGCGACCCCGGCGCGTTCATGGACCGCTCCATCCTGGAGGGCGATCCCCACAGCGTGCTGGAGGCCATGGCCATCGCCGGCTACGCCATCGGCGCGCAGGAGGGCTATATCTACGTCCGCGCCGAGTATCCCATCGCTGTCAAGCGCCTGGAGATCGCCATCGGCCAGGCCAAGGAATACGGCCTGCTGGGCGAAAACATCTTCGGCACCGATTTCAGCTTTGATATCAAGATCCGCCTGGGCGCCGGCGCCTTCGTCTGCGGCGAGGAAACCGCGCTGATGCGCTCCATCGAGGGCAAGCGCGGCGAGCCCATCCCGCGTCCTCCCTTCCCGGCGGTCAAGGGCCTGTTTGCCAAGCCCACCATGCTCAACAACGTGGAGACCTACGCCAACGTGGCGCAGATCATCCTGAACGGCGCCGACTGGTTCGCCCAGATGGGCACCGAAAAGAGCAAGGGCACCAAGGTGTTCGCCCTGGGCGGCAAGATCAACAACACCGGCCTGGTGGAAGTGCCCATGGGCACCACCCTGCGCACCATCATCTACGATATCGGCGGCGGCTGCCCCAATGGCAAGCAGTTCAAGGCCGTGCAGACCGGCGGCCCCTCCGGCGGCTGCCTGCCCGCTTCCCTGCTGGATACCCCCGTGGATTACGATAACCTGATCGCCGCGGGCTCCATGATGGGCTCCGGCGGCATGATCGTCATGGACGAGGACGACTGCATGGTGGATATCGCCCGCTTCTTCCTGGAGTTCACCTGCGACGAGAGCTGCGGCAAGTGCACCCCCTGCCGCGTGGGTACCCGCCGCATGCTGGAGATCCTGAACCGCATCGTGGAAGGCAAGGGCGAGGAAGGCGATATCGAAAAGCTGGAGGAGCTGGCCACCGGCATCAAGGCCACCGCCCTGTGCGGCCTGGGCCAGACCGCGCCCAACCCCGTGCTGGCCACGCTCAAATTCTTCCGCAACGAATATGAAGCCCATATCCGCGATCATGTCTGCCCGGCCCATCACTGCAAGGCCCTGCTGCAGTACAAGATCGATCCCGAGAAGTGCCGCGGCTGTACCGCCTGCGCCCGCGTTTGCCCCGGCAACGCCATCGAAGGCACCGTCAAGCAGCCTCACGTCATCGATCCCGCCAAGTGCCTCAAGTGCGGCGCTTGCATGGAGAAGTGCCGCTTCGGCGCCATTTCCCGTCAGTAATAGGAGGACAGCTGTATGGAAAACATGATCAATTTGACGATTGACGGCGTGCAGGTGTCCGTGCCCGCCGGCAGCACCGTGCTGGAAGCTGCCCGCGCGGCCAATATTCACATTCCCACGCTGTGCTATTTGAAGGATGTCAACCAGATCGGCGCCTGCCGCGTCTGCGTGGTGGATGTGGGCGCCCGCGCCCTGCAGGCCGCCTGCGTGTATCCCGTGGCCGAGGGCATGGTGGTAAAGACCAATACCCCCGCCGTCCGCCAGGCCCGCAAGACCGTGGTGGAGCTGCTGCTCTCCATCCATGACCGCAAGTGCCTCTCCTGCCCCCGCAACAACAATTGCGAGCTGCAGGATCTGTGCCGCGATCTGGGCATTGAGGATGACAACCGCTTTGCCGGCGGCGTCAACCATTACGATATCGACGACGCCAGCCCCTGCGTGGTGCGCGATAACAACAAGTGCGTGCTGTGCCGCCGCTGCGTGGCCGCCTGCCATAACCAGCAGAACGTGGGCGTTATCGGCGCCGTGCGCCGCGGCTTCAACACCGCCATCGAGAGCCCCTGGGGCTTCAAGCTGGCCCAGACCGGCTGCGTCAACTGCGGCCAGTGCATCGTGGCCTGCCCCGTGGGCGCCCTGCGCGAGAAGGACAGCATCAAGCCCGTGGAAGCGCTGCTGAACAGCCCCAAGCATGTGGTGGTGCAGCCCGCTCCCGCCGTGCGCGCCGCCCTGGGCGAGGAGTTTGGCCTGCCCATGGGTACCAGCGTCACCGGCAAGATGGTGGCCGCCCTGCGCCGCCTGGGCTTCGATAAGGTATTCGATACCGACTTCGGCGCCGACCTGACCATCCTGGAGGAGGGCACCGAGCTGGTGCAGCGCATTACCAACAAGGGCGTGCTGCCCATGATCACCAGCTGCTCTCCCGGCTGGATCAAGTACTGCGAAACCTACAACCCCGATTTCCTGCCCAACCTGTCCAGCTGCAAGAGCCCCCACGAGATGCTGGGCGCCGTGATCAAGACCTATTACGCCGAGAAGGCCGGCATCGATCCCAAGGATATCGCCGTGGTCTCCGTCATGCCCTGCACCGCCAAGAAGTTCGAGAGCAAGCGCCCCGAGCTGAGCAACGACGGCATGCAGGATGTGGACGAGGTCATCACCACCCGCGAGCTGGCCAGGATGATCCGCGCCGCCGGCATCGATTTTGCCAATCTGCCCGATGAGGACTTTGACAGCCTGCTGGGCGAAAGCACCGGCGCCGGCGTCATCTTCGGCGCCACCGGCGGCGTGATGGAAGCCGCCCTGCGCTTCGCCTATGAGGCGGTTACCGGCAAGGAGCTGGAGAAGGTGGAATTCCACGAGGTCCGCGGCCTGAAGGGCGTCAAGGAAGCCGAGATCGATCTGAACGGCACCAAGCTGAACGTGGCCGTGGCCCATGGCACCGGCAATGCCCAGCAGCTGCTGGACAGCGTCCGCAACGGCGAAAAGCAGTATCAGTTCATCGAGGTCATGTGCTGCCCCGGCGGCTGCGTCACCGGCGGCGGTCAGCCCATCGTCAAGAGCGATGTGCGCATGAGCGTCAACGTGTCCGCGGAGCGCGCCAAGGCGCTGTACGGCGAGGATGAGGGCAAGGCCCTGCGCAAGAGCCAGGACAACGAGGAGCTCAAGGTGCTCTACAAGGAGTATCTGGGCGAGCCCGGCAGCCACAAGGCCCATCACCTGCTGCATACCACCTATGTGGCCCGCGATAAGTACGAGAACATCAAGTAAAATAAACCTTGCCACAGAGGCTGCGGTTTTCCGCAGCTTCTGTTTTTTTGCGCTTTTTTTGGAGGGCGCTGCGAAAGGGGGAGAAACCCGCAATTTCGGAGATCTATTGTTGTATATAAAAATGAAATAAAACGCAATATATAGTTAATACTGACGAAATGGATCGTAATAATACGAAATGGAATATTCATAAGAATGGGGATTTTCAGAATGGAAATCCTACGATAGTATCACACATTTGGGGCAGAATATTGCAAAAAAATGCGAAATTGATACGGAATTGATTGACTTGTGTCATTTTTTGGTATATTATTGTAATTGGTATATTATACGCACACTATATCCTGTGTAGGAAGTGATTCTGTTTATGGAGAACTCGCCGAAGGTAAACAAGTGGATCCTGCTGCTCAGCGTGCTGCTTGCCCTGTCCGTCGCCTTCATATTTGTATTGCAGGTGGACCAGCGCAAGCAGAAGGAGAGCCTCACCGCCGCCAACGATACGGTGCTGGTGCTGCAGCAGCGGCTCAGCGATATGGAAACGGAGCTGAGCGATCAGGCCGTCGCGCTGGAATCCGCAAGAACCGCCCTGGCCGCTTCGGAAAGCGAACTGAACGCCCTGTCGGAGGGGCTGGTCGGTTCGCGGGCGATCCTTTCGGCGGGTGAAGATGCCGCCCCGGCGCCCCGCAGCGGGGAGGGCCTGACCGAGGCCCAGGCGGCGCTGGCCGATCTGCTGGATCAGCTGGCCGCAGCCCAGGCGGCGCTGGCGGAGAGCGACGCCCGGCAGGAAACGGCGGATAATACCCTGCAGGCCATCCAGGCTATGCTGGCCACCGCCATGCGCAGCCTGACCGAGACCCGCACGGCGCTGAACAACGAAACGGCGCTGCGGCAGTCCGCCGAGGCCGAGCTGGAAACCACCCGCACGGCGCTTGCCAATACGCAAACCGAGCTGCAGAGCAGGAGCGACGCGCTGACCGCCGTCCAGACCGAGCTGAACACCGCGCGCATGAACGCCGCCTTCAGCATCAGCCAGCGGGACGCCGCCGTGCAGGAGCGGGATACCGCCCAGGCGGAGCTCACCGCCCTGCAGACCTCCGATGCGGAGACCCAGGCCGCGCTGGCGCAGGCCCAGGCCGATCTGGCTGCGATGACCGCGCTGCAGGCCGAGACAGCCGCCCAGCTGGCAACGGTGCAGCAGCAGTTGGCCGATCAGGCCGGCACCGAGGAATCGCTGCGCGCCACCCGGGAGATCCTCTCCGCCGCCATCACCGAGCTTTCCAATACCCGCACGTCGCTGGACGGCATGGTGGATCTGCAGGAGACCACCGCCGGCGAGCTGACCACCGTACAGGCTGAGCTGCTCAGCACTCAGGGCGAGCTGGAGGGCATGGTGGCCCTGCAGCAGGAGACCGAGGGCCAGCTGACCAGCACCAAGGACGCCCTGGCCGCCGCCCGGCGGCAGCTGGCCATTACCCAAACCGCCATGCAGGCCGCGCGGGACGCCCAGGCCGTGGTTGCCCAGGAGCTCAGCGAGACCCAGACTGCCCTGGATGCGGCCCGCACCGAGCTGGACGCCACCCGGGTCGAGCTGGCCGAAAAGACCGCTTTGCAGGAGAATACCGCCGCGCTGCTGGCCACCGCCCAGGCGGATCTGACCGCCAGCCAAACCGCGCTGACCGAGACCCGCGCCGCCCTGGCCGATATGACAGCGCAGAGCGCCGCCACCCAGGAGCAGCTCACCGAGGCGAAGGCCGCCCTGGCCACCGCCCTCAGCGATCTGGCAGAAAAGCAGACCGCCCTGGATCAGGCCATGGCGCGGCAGAACGAGCTGGAGGCGGAGCTGAACCAGGCCCGCGTTGATCTGGCCAATACCCGGGCCGGCCTGGAAAACAGCCAGGCCGCCCTGGCCGATATGACCGCCCGCCAGGCGACCACCGCCGGCGCGCTGGCCAGCACCCGCAAAACGCTGACCGAGACCCAGGCCGAGCTGGAAAGCACCCGCACCCAGCTGGCCGATATGACTGCCCTGCAGGAGACCACCGCCGGGGAGCTGGCCGCCGCCCAGGCTGCGCTGACCGCCACCCGGGAGGAGCTGGCAACCACCTCCGGCGCGCTGAGCACCCTGACGGTGCAGCAGGCCGCCACCCAGGCCGATCTGACCGCGGCCCAGGAGACCCTGGGCGCCGCCCAGACCGAGCTGAACAGCACCCGCATCGCGCTGAACGATATGACCGCCCAGCAGGAGGAAAACACCCGCCTGCTCACCGCCGCCCAGCAGGGGCTGACCGCCGCCCGGCAGGAGCTGGCGGACAGCCAGGCCGCGCTGAGCGATATGACTGCCCAGCAGGCCGCCACCGCCCAGGAACTGGCCGCCGCGCAGCAGGAGCTGGAAACCCTGCGCCCGGAGCTGGTCGCCCGGCAGCAGGAGCTGGCCGCCGCCAGGCTGGGGCATGAGGAGGCCGCCGCCGCCCTGGCCGCCGCCCGGGAAGAGCTGACCGCCACCCAAACCGCGCTGAGCGATATGACAACCCAGCAGGAGGGCACCGCGGCGGAGCTGACCCAGACCCAGACCGATCTGGCCGCCACCCGCGCCGATCTGGCTACAGCCCGCACCCAGCTGAACGATATGACCGCTGCCCAGGAGACCACCGCGGCGAGCCTTACCCAGGCGCAGGGAGAGCTGACCGCCGTACGGGCGGAGCTGGCCCAGGCTCAGGCGAGCCTGGCCGATACCACGGCGCTGCAGGAGACCACCGCCGCCGATCTGGCCGCCGCCCAGGCGCAGGTTGCCAGCAGCAATGCGGAGCTGACCAGCACCCGCGCCGCGCTGGATGAAACCCGTACCCAGCTGGCCGATATGACCGCGCTGCAGGAGACCACCGCGGCGGAATTGACCCAGGCCCAGACCAATCTGTCCGGCCTGCAGGCGGAATTGACTCAGGCCCAGACCAGCCTGGCCGATACCACCGCCCAGCAGCAGAGCACCGCGGCAGAGCTGGCGACAACTCAATCGCAGCTGACCGCCAGCACCGCCGAGCTCAACGATACCCGCGCCCAGCTGGCCGATATGACGGCCCGGCAGGAGAGCACCGCGGCGGACCTGACCCAGACCCAGGGCAGCCTGAGCGATACCCAGGCGCAGCTGGCCGATACGCGCACCGCCCTGGAGGCCATGACGGCCCGGCAGACCGAGACCGCCGCCGCGCTGACCCAGGCCAACGATACGCTGGCCGCCACCCAGACGGAACTGAACAACGCGCGCACCGCGCTGACCGATGCCGACGCGCGCCAGCAGTCCACCGCGGCCAGCCTGGCGGAGACCAACGCCACCCTGGAAACAACCCGCACCGAGCTGGCCGAGACCAACGCGGCCTTGGCCCAAAAGACCGCGGAGCAGGAGAACACCGCCAGCGCCCTGGCCCTGACCAACCAGATGTACAGCGCCGCCCAGGCCGAGCTGGCCACCGCGCGCAGCGATCTGGAGGCGAAAAATACCGAGCAGGAGCAGGTGGCCCAGGAGCTGGCCGCCACCCAGGCTTCGCTGGATGAGGCGCGGGCCAGCCTGGCCGATACCGAGGCTTCGCTCCAGCAGATGACCTCCCTGCAGCAGGAGACCGCCACGGCCCTGACCGAGGCCAAGGAGCTGTTTACCACCGCCCAGTCGCAATTGGCCGCCGTGCGCGCCGAGCTGGCCGCTAAAAACCGCCAGCAGCAGGAGACCGATGGGGAGCTGTATAATACCCGCGTGCTGCTGGAGGCCCTGCGCAGCCAGCTGAACGCCGTGATCGCCGAGCTCAACTCCCTGCATATCTCCGCCCAGGAGAGTGCCGGGACCCCCGCGGAGGATGCGGGCAATATGGAAATCACGCTGCCCGATACGCTGGAGATGCCGGTGATGGATCCGGATAACGCCGGATCGCGGCCCGCCACCGCCGCCATCGATATGGAGGCTGTGCAGATCGGCGGGTACATGGCCGCTGTCCTGCCCGGCTACGGCTCCATGAGCCGGGATGAGCAGGGCGATCTGCTGTACTACTACGGCAGCAGCTTCCTGCGCCTGAGCGCGCTGGATGCCGCTAGTTATGCCGCCGATCTTTCGGCGGAGGATCTGTACCGCCAGATCCTGGAGCTGCAGCTGTCCCAGACCGAGGGCGAAATAAAGGATATCCAGTTCTTCTCCATCAACGGCGATACCGCCTGCGTGGCGGACGTGAGCCTGTACGGCATTCCCGCCCGCGCCCTGCTCTACCATGGCCAGGGCATGCAGTGCGTGTTCTTCGCCACCTACCTGGATATGAGCGACAACCCCGGGCAGTGCGCCAGCGCGATGAATTCGCTGATCAGCACCCTGGTCACCGGCGTGGAATGATCCCATAACACAACAAAATCCCCCGCAGCGATGCGCTGACAAACTGAAATTGGACGGGAAGGGGACGAACGGGAGTGTTCCTTTCTGGAGCCCAGAAAGGAACCGAAAGAGGCTGCGTTTGTCGCAAGCGCACAGGGAAAAGCCAGAAAATTACCGAAAAACAAGCTTGCTTGTTTTATCGGAAATTTTCTGGCTTTTCTTATGCCCGGGAGCTCTCTTTGCGCTTTTCAAGTTTCTGGCGGAAACAAGTTTGGCTTTCGTTGTTTGCCCCATTGCCCGTTGGAGTCCAGAGGACGAAGTCCTTTGGCGCAGAGCTCGAGGCCGCGGAGGCCTCGAACGTTTCCCTCCCCTGCCAATTACGGTTTGTTTGTTTTCATCGGAGATAGCGGCGCTTTACAGCATTACCGGCACGGGCTGATCCAGGGTCAGGCTGTTGGGGGTGACCAGGCAGTCGTAGGCCAGCGCCTGCACGCCGCGCTCATGGGCGCGGATGAGGGCGTCGGCAAAGGCGGGATGCGTGCGGCGGTTGGGCCGGAAGCAAAGGGGGCCTTTCATCTGGATAACGATGAGCAGGGCGGCCCGGTGACCTTCGCGCACGCAGCGCTCCAGCTCCTGCAGGTGCTTTATGCCCCGCTCGGTGGGCGCGTCGGGGAACAGCGCCGTGCCGTCCTCCTCCAGGGTGCAGCCCTTGACCTCCACATAAAGATCCCAGCCGCTGCCCCGGGCGTAAAAATCCAGCCGGGAATCGCCGTATATCGTCTCCGGGCGCAGCGCCGTTATGCCCGGGAACAGCCGCGGCAGCGCCTCGCCCGCGGCGAGGTTGGCGGCCTGGCTGTCCATGTTGACCAGCATATCGCCCTTTTGCGCCGCCACCAGATCCCAGGCGGTTTTGCGATTGGCGTTCTCCGCCGCCGCCAGAAAGACCGGCGCGCCGGGAACCAGCAGCTCCCGGCAGCGGCCGGTGTTTTTTACGTGCGCCGTTTCCACGCCGCGCGCGGTCTCCACCCGGGCGATAAAGCGGTTGGGCCGTTCCAGAAAAACCGCCGGCTCCACCTGATTATAAAGCTTCATCCCCATCCTCCCCGACGCGCAGCGCCGTGATATCGGCCAGCGGGACGGACGCGCCGTCCAGCCGCAGCCGCTGTCCTTCCAGATCCATTTTGATGGCCGTGCCGGACAGCGCGTGGTATTGCCCCAGGGGAACAGCGGCGTCTCGCTGGTCGGGCCGGACGGTAAAATACCGCAGGGAAACCCTGGGCCGCTGGCCGGATGAAAGCAGCTGGGACAGGCCTTGCAGCTGCGCGTCCAGCCGGTCCCGCTGCTCCTCGCCCAGCTCCCGCCGGGGAACCCAGATCACCTGCTTATCGGCGATGGCCTCCTCATAGCCGCGCAGCGCCGCGAAGGGCATAAACTGCTTGGCGCGGTCGGCCCGGGCCATCTGCGGGTGCGCCCGGCTCACGTGCCGGGGCAGATCGATGATATCGTCATACTTGCCCATGCTTATTCCTCCGTGCCCGCGGCGTGGCCGCCCACCTGGTTGTTGCGATCCCGGGCGGTGGCCCCTTCCTCATAGCTGATGCCCTTCAGCAGGGCGTTTTTGCCAAACTTGTCTTTTATTTTCAGCATGGCGCGCTGGATGCGCTCTTCCCTGTCCCGGTCCGCCTGCTCCTGCTCCAGAAGCGCCGGATCGGTAAAGAAATCCATCTGCCGCGGCTCGGCCTGCCGGGCATCCTCCCGGGGCATCACCCGGTCCAGCACCACATAAAACCTGCGCACATACAGCGATCGGGGCACGATCTCATCGTAGATGGCCAGGGCGGCCTCCACGATTTTTTTGGTGGAATTGGTGTGCATGCGCGCGCCGCCGGCGTCGGTCAGGGCGCGGCTGCCGTGGGCGGGCGGCGGCGCGGGGCGGCCGTAATAATCGTTTTCCAGCGCGCCCTGGTAATCCTCCTGCTGGCGGTCGAAGCCCACGTTCAGGGTCACGCAGTCGGTGGTCAGCCCCTTGGCGAACAGATCCAGCGCCAGCTGATCGGCCATCTCGTGCACGATCAGCCGTCCCTTGGCCCAGCTGTAGGGCCCGGGCAGCACCTGGCCCACCGAAAGGGAGCTGCTTTCCGGCTGGAAGGCCTTGATATCCGCCATGGTGCAGTTTTCCCATCCCCAGGCGTGGTCGATGATCAGCTCCGCGTCGATGCCGAATTCCCGGTAGAGCTCCTCCTCGTCCCGCAGGCTTTTGCGGGCGATATCGCCCATGGTAAAGCAGCCGTGCTTTTCCAGCCGCCGGCTGATGCCGCGCCCGATGCGCCAGAAATCGGTCAGCGGCTTGTGATCCCACAGCAGGCGGCGGTACTGGCGCTCGTCCAGGATGGCGATGCGCTCCCCGGCGACGCCCACCTTGGTGTGCTTGGCCACGATATCCATGGCGATCTTGGCCAGGTACAGGTTGGTGCCGATGCCCGCCGTGGCGGTGATGCCGCTCTCCGCCAGCACGTCCAGCAGCATGCTGCGCACCAGATCATAGGGCAGCATGTGATAGAGCTTCAGGTATTGGGTCAGGTCGATGAACACCTCGTCGATGCTGTATACGTGGATATCCTCCGGCGCGGCGTAGCGCAGGTATACCTTCTCATAAATGCGGGCGCTGTACTGCATGTACAGCTTCATGCGCGGCGGAGCGATGATAAAATCGATCTCCTCGCCGGTCTGCGCCTTGATCTCCCGCAGGCGCTCGTACACCTCAAACAGCCGGCAGCGCCCGGGAATGCCGTATTTTTTCAGGCTGGGGGAAACCGCCAGGCAGATCGTCTTTTCCGTGCGGGAGGCGTCGGCCACCACCAGCCGGGCCTCCAGGGGATCCAGCCCCCGCTCCACGCATTCCACCGAGGCGTAAAAGGACTTGAAATCGATGGCTGCGTAGATGCGCTTGTCCTCCATGGCTGTCCCTCCCTTCCTGCCCCTATTATAACACCGAACATATGTTCTTGCAAGAATGATGTTGTTTTTTGCCGGATTACGCGTTATAATGCAGATAAATGCTGAAAAAAGAGGAAGAAAACCATGCAGTATGAGCAGGACCGCGTAACGGATTTGAAGATCGCCTATATCGGCGGCGGTTCCCGGGGCTGGGCCTGGGGCTTTATGACCGACATCGCCATGGACCCGGCCATCGAGGGCGAGGTTCGCCTCTATGATATTGACCGGGACGCAGCGGAAAAGAACAAAATCATCGGTGAAAAGATCAGCGCCCTGCCCGAGGCGGTCTCCCATTGGCGCTATACCGTGGCCGGCACCCTGCCCGAGGCGCTGACCGGGGCGGATTTTGTGATCATCTCCATCCTGCCCGCCACCTTTGACGAGATGGAGAGCGACGTGCACGCGCCGGAAGCCCTGGGCGTATACCAGAGCGTGGGCGATACCGTGGGCCCCGGCGGTTTTATGCGCGCCATGCGCACCATCCCCATGTTTGAGCAGTTTGCCCGGGCCATCCGGGATTACGCGCCCGACGCCTGGGTGATCAACTATACCAACCCCATGAGCCTGTGCGTGGCCACGCTGTACCGGGTGTTCCCGGGCGTCAAGGCCTTCGGCTGCTGCCATGAGGTGTTCGGCACCCAGCGGCTGCTCAGCGCCATGTTGGAGGATATGGAAGGCGTAAAGGGCGTACCCCGGCAGGAGATCAAGGTCACCGTGCAGGGCATCAACCACTTTACCTGGTTCACCCGCGCCAGCTGGCAGGGGCAGGATCTGTTCCCCCTGTACCGGGAGTTCAGCAATAAATATTACGAGACCGGCTTTTCCAAGGATAAGGATAATAACTGGATGAACACCCATTTTGCCTGCACCCAGCGGGTCAAGTTTGATCTGTTCCGGCGCTATGGCAAGATCGCCGCGGCGGGCGACCGCCACCTGGCGGAGTTCATGCCGCCGGTGTACCTGAAGGATCCGGATACCGCTCACAGCTGGGGCTTCGGCCTGACGCCGGTCTCCTGGCGCAAGCAGGATATGGCAAACCGCCTGGCCCGCCGGGCACGGCTGCTCAGCGGGGAGGAAAAGCCCGGCGTAAAGACCAGCGGCGAGGAGGGGCATCTGATGCTCAAGGCGCTGCTGGGCCTGGGGGATATGGTGACCAACGTGAACATCCCCAACCGGGGCCAGATCCCCAACCTGCCGGAGGGCGCCATCGTGGAGACCAACGCCCTCTTCCGCCGGGATGAGATCGGCGCGGTGTACGCCGGGCCCATGGACGGCAACATCCAGGCGCTGGTGGCGCGGCACGTGCTCAACCAGAAGAACGCCCTGGAGGCCGCCCTGACCTGCGACCGGCAGCTGGCGCTGACCACCTTTATGAACGATCCGCTGATGGCGGGCGTGGGCTACGCGGACGGCGAAAAGCTGTTTGACCGCATGATCGCCGCGCAGATCGATTATCTGCCTTCGGGCTGGAAAAAATAAGGAGGGGCTATGAACATCACGGTTTATCTGGGATCCCGGGAGGGAAGCGATCCCGCCCTGAATCGGGCCGCGCGGGAGCTGGGCGCGTGGATCGGCGGCAACGGCCACCGGCTGATCTACGGCGGCTCCAAATGCGGGCTGATGGGCGTGCTGGCGGAGAGTGTACTGGCCGCCGGCGGCGAGGTGATCGGCATAGAGCCCCGGTTCTTTGTGGAGGAGGGGCTGGTGTACGATGATATTACCCAGCTGATCATCACCGAGGATATGAGCCAGCGCAAAACAAAAATGATGGAGATGGGCGACGCCTTTATCGCCTTCCCCGGCGGCACCGGCACCCTGGAGGAGATCAGCGAGGTGCTGTGCCGCATGGCCATGGGCAAAATGGATAAGCCCTGCGTGCTCTATAACCTGAACGGCTATTACGAGGGATTGCGCCAGCTGCTCCTGCATATGGAGGAGATGGGCCTGTCCAGCCTTCTGCAGGAAAAGGAAGTCTGCTTCGCCGAAGGCCTGGAGGATATCAAACGGGCCGTGGTGCGGTAAAGGATCGTCTTTTGAATGGATTTTGAGAATGGTTTTCATTTTGCTGCTGACAAGGTAAAGAAAACGCCTTATAATGAGAACGATTCTCAAATTTCTTTTAAGGGAGCGGTTTTATGGCGGAAAAGACGCTGTATCGGACACGCACGCAAAAGTCGCTCCTGGATTATCTGAAGGCCACGCCCGGAATCCATCACACCGCGGCGGAGATCAAGGCGTATTTTGATGCGCAGCAGCAGCCCATCGGCACGGCGACGATCTATCGTCAGCTGGAAAGGTTTGTGGAGGATGGCTGCATTCAAAAATATACCCTGGGGCCGGGGAATTGCGCTTGCTACACCTTTTCGGGGGATCAGCTCCCCGGCACGCATTTCCACTGCAAATGCGAGGTATGCGGAAGGATCATCCATTTGGATTGCGACGAATTGCGGGAATTAAACGAGCACCTGCAAAAAGAGCACGGTTTTTCCTGGGATTTTGGAAGAACGGTATTTTACGGGATATGTGACCAATGCCAAAAGGCTTGATCATAAAATCATCTGACTTCCTGCGAAGTCCGATGGAAAGGAGGAAACGGACAGTGAAACAGCAAAAGCGTTTAATCGCCTGGATCCTGTGTATTGGCATGATCCTGGTATTGTTCGTTTCTTCCGCCTACATTGCGCATGCGGCAGCCCATGACTGCGCGGGCGAAGCCTGCGAAATCTGCCAGTGCATCGCCCGGACTGAGGCGGCGCTGCACAGCTTTGCGCTGCTGGGCGTTTTGCTGCTGGCGGCTTTGGCGCCGCTCTTCCTGGCCCGGGCAAAGGGCCGGGGCCGGGGCGCGCGCCGCTGCGCCCTCCCCACGCTTGTCGGCTGGAACGTGCGGCTGAATAATTAACCGAATAACCCGCAAGGGTTTCATTTGAATACCCAAAGATCACCTGTCCGGCCGGGCAGGGCTGTTTTGGGGTATATTCTTATGGAACGCCTTGTATTTTTATACCCAAATATTCACATTGCGGTGGGGACGCTCCCCATCCCTGTTTGAAGGAGCATAACAAATGGCACAGCTGAAATGCGAAAACCTGACCCTGGGCTATGAGGGCCATGCGGTATTATCCAACCTTGATTTTTCTGTGAACGCCGGCGATTATCTTTGCATCGTGGGAGAAAACGGCTCCGGCAAAAGCACGCTGATGAAAACCGTTCTGGGGCTGATCAAGCCGATGGGCGGCAAGGTTTCCTGGGGCGACGGCCTGCGGGAAAATGAGATCGGCTATCTTCCGCAGCAAACCCTTGTTCAGCGGGATTTTCCCGCCACGGTATGGGAAATCGTGCTGTCCGGCTGCCAAGGCAGAGTGCGCAGGCGTCCCTTTTACGGCAGGGAGGAAAAGGAAATCGCCCGTCAGGCCATCGAAAAAATGGGGATCACATCCTTTGCAAAGCGGTGCTACCGCGAGCTGTCCGGCGGGCAGCAGCAGCGGGTGCTGCTGGCGCGGGCCCTTTGCGCCACCCAAAAGCTGCTGCTGCTGGATGAGCCGGTGTCGGGGCTTGATCCCAAGGTGACCCAGGATATGTACGCGCTGATCCAGAAGCTGAATCAGGAGGGGATCACCATCATCATGATCTCCCACGATATTGCCGCGGCCGTTCGTTACGCCACCCATTTGCTGCATGTGGGCAGCCAGGTTTTTTTCGGCACCAAGGCGGAATATATGGACAGCGCGCTGGCGCGGCGCTTTTTATATGAGGAAGGAGGGGAGCGGCAATGATGGAAACCCTGCGGACGTATCTTCAGTTCCCGTTTGTTCAATACGCGCTGATCGTGGGCGTGCTGATCGCCCTGTGCTCCTCAATGCTGGGGGTAACGCTGGTGCTCAAGCGGTTTTCCTTTATCGGGGACGGCCTGTCCCATGTGGCCTTTGGCGCGATGGCGATCGCCGGCGTGCTGCATCTGGCCGATGAAATGCTGTTTGTGCTGCCCTTCACGGTGATCTCCGCCATCCTGCTGCTGCGCACGGGGCAAAACACAAAGATCAAGGGCGACGCGGCCATTGCCATGGTGTCCGTGGGAGCGCTGGCGATGGGCTATCTGCTGCTCAGCCTGTTTACCAGCTCCGGAAATTTGTCCGGGGATGTCTGCACCTCCCTGTTCGGCTCCACCTCCATCCTGACGCTTTCGCAGACCGAGGTATGGCTGTGCGTCGGGCTGTCGATCCTGGTGCTCCTCATTTTCATTTATTATTACGACAAAATTTTTGCCGTTACCTTTGATGAGAGCTTTGCCCGGGCCAGCGGCACAAAGGCCGAGGCGTACAACCTGCTGGTCGCGGTGGTGATCGCGGTGATCATCGTGCTGGCCATGAATCTGGTGGGCTCTCTGCTGATCTCGGCGCTGATCATTTTCCCGGCCATGAGCGCCATGCGCGTGTTCCGCTCCTTCCGGAGCGTTACGGTCTGCTCCGCTGTGATGTCCGTCACCTGCGCGGCGCTGGGCATCCTGGTCTCCATCGTGGGCGGCACCCCGTTGGGCTCCACCATCGTGGCGGTGGATATCGCCGCGTTCCTGATCTTTTCCTGCATCGGCAAAATACAAGGAGGGATTGCAAAATGAAAAGAATGATCGCCGCGCTGCTGATCCTGATCCTGCTCTCCGCATGGGGATATGCGCAGGAGGAAGAACCGCTCAAGATCGATATGGATCTGTCCGGGATCACCGGCACCATGGTGTACGCCCAGGTGTATCAGATGCTGATGGAGCCGGAGGCCTACTTGGGCAGGGTCATCCGCATTTCCGGCTGGCTGGATGTGTTTGAGGATGATTTTGCCGGGGTGGTGTACACCTCCTGCGTCATTCCGGACGCCACCGGCTGCTGCGCCCAGGGGCTGGAGTTTGTATGGCAGGGCGAGCACGCCTATCCGGAGGATTATCCGGAGCTGGGGACCAATCTGACCGTAACAGGCCGGTTTGAAACCTACATGGAGGGAGAATGGACCTATATCCATCTGGTTGACGCCGAGGTGGTATGGGATACGGAGGAGCTATGATAAAAACGAGGCTGCTTGCCGCGGCCCTGGCCCTGTGCGTATTGCTGGCGGGGCTCGCGCTCGCGGAAACGGATACGGAGGGCATGGTAGCCAAGGTCACCACGCCGAAGGGCGCGCTGAATCTGCGCGCCAAGCCCTCCTCCGCGGGCGCGGTGAAGGGCGAGATCCCCAACGGCTCCTGCCTGCTGGTGCTGGAGGAGGGCCCGGAATGGTGCCTTTGCCAGTGGCAGGGAGAGACGGGCTATTGCAGCGCGGCCTATCTCACCATCCTGCGGGAGGCGGACGCGGGCATGCTTGCCTATCGCGCGCTTCGCCAGGGCGACCGCAGGGAGGATGTGCTCAGGCTGAAGGCCCGGCTGCAGGAGCTGGGCTATATCCGCGCCGGCAGCACGCTCACCGAAGCCTATAACGATATCCTTGCCGAGCGGATCACGCTGTTCCAGCGGCAAATGGGCGTTACGGAGGATGGCGTTGCGTCGCAGGAGCTGCAGTCCTATCTGTTTTCGGATCAAGCGCCCCGGTGCAGCCAGACCCTGCCGCCCGTCCGCTCTCAGGTAAAGCGGGCGGATCAGGGCCAGCGCAGGGAGATCTGCGGCTGCTGTATGGGCGAGGGCTGCGAATGCTGCGGCTTCACGGGCTGGATATATTACTGACGCTGCTTTCCGTTTGTGCAGAAAACGGGAAAAAGCGCCCTTGAAATCCATAAAAATGCGCACGGCGTCCCGGATGCGCGGATTTATCGCCGTTTGCCCCCTTGCAAATTGCGCCGCGATGTGCTATACTATTTCTTGCGGCTCATGGTTGCGCGCCATGAATCCGATCAAGCATGCGCAGAAGAGGTGAAAAAAGCAATGAAGGAAGGCATCCATCCCAAGTACGGTGAGGCAGTCGTTCGCTGCGTATGCGGTGAAACCTTCACCACCGGCTCCACCAAGAAGGAGCTGAAGGTTGAAATCTGCTCCAAGTGCCACCCGTTCTTCACCGGCAAGCAGAAGCTGGTGGACACCGGCGGCCGCGTGGACAAGTTCAAGAAGCGCTACGGCGATCTGCTGAACAAGTAATGCAGATAATAAACGGAGGGCGGTTATACCGGCCTCCGTTTGTTGTATCCGCAATTCCAAGAAACGTATCATCCTTTTCTCATCCAATTTTCATTTGCGTATGGGTGGGAATACGTGTATAATAGCACCTGGAGAGAGATTCTCCCCGGAAAGGATACTTTTTTTATGGCAGAGAAAAGAGTGGATATCGGCGGCCAGGCGGTGCTGGAAGGCGTCATGATGCGCTCGCCGGAGTATGTGGCCCTGGCGGTGCGCCGTCCCGACGGCAGCATCGTGGTCAAGCGCGATCCCTATGTTTCCCCCGCGAAAAAGCATAAATGGATGGGACTGCCCTTTATCCGCGGCGCGGTCAGCATGGTTACCATGCTGGGCACCGGCATGAAAACTCTGGAGGAGAGCGTCAAAATGGGCGGCCAGGAGGAGGAGCAGCCCACCAAGTTTGAGCTTTGGCTGGCCCAAAAGCTGGGCAAGGGCGTGGATAAGGTCGTGATGGGCATTGCCATCGCGATGGCGCTGGTGCTGTCCCTGGGCCTGTTTGTGTTTTTGCCCAATCTGATCATCAAGCTGTTCCCCGATCAGGCCACCGGCGGCATGCTGCTGCTTAAGAACCTTTGCAGCGGCCTGGTGCGCACCGCCCTGCTGATCGGCTATATGGTTGCCGTGCGCCGCGTGCCCGATATGATGCGCGTGTTCCGCTACCACGGCGCGGAGCACAAAACGGTGTACAATCACGAGGCAGGTACGAAGCTGACCCCGGAAAACGCCAAGCATTTCAGCCGCCTGCATCCCCGCTGCGGCACCAGCTTCCTGCTGATCACCTTTATCCTGTCCATCCTGTTCTACTCCGTGGTGGATGTGCTGGTGCTCCAGCTGACCGGCTTTAATCTGGGCGGCAATTACTTGGTGCGCGTGCTCAGCCGCGTGGTGCTGCTGCCCTGCGTGGCCGGCATCAGCTATGAGGTGCTCAAGGGCCTGGCCCATAACGAGAACAAGGTTTGCCGCGCGATGCGCAAGCCCGGCATGGCGCTGCAGCTGCTCACCACCGCCGAGCCCGACGAGGGCATGCTGGAGGTGGCCATCGTCTCCATGAAGGCCGCCCTGGGCGATATGCCCGAGGGCCCCAAGACCCCGGAGGGATACATCATCGCCGTGCCCGCCGCGGCCCAGGCGTAAGCGCCGGACGGCAAACGGCCTTTTGCCCCGCAAGCTATTGCGGGGTCGCTCTTTTTGGTCGATTTTTGGGGAGGTACTTATGGAACTTTGGGATGCCTGCGACGCCGGCGGGGCAAAATTGGGATATGACCTGGTGCGGGGCGAGGCGATCCCCGCGGGCTGCTACCATGCCGTGGCGGAGATCGCCGTGCTGCACGCCGACGGCAGCGTGCTGGTGACCCGGCGGGATGAGCGCAAGCCGCTCTACCCGGGCTTTTGGGAGCTGGGGGCGGGCGGCAGCGTGCTCAAGGGCGAAACCTGGGAGCAGGGCGCCTTGCGGGAGCTGCGGGAGGAGACCGGCATCCGGGCGGAGCGCCTGGAGCCGCTGTTTGTGCTCAGCCGGGCGGATAACCACTGCATCTACGCCGGGTATCTCTGCCGGTATGACGGCCCCAAGGACGCCGTGATCCTGCAGGAGGGGGAGACGGTGGATTACCGCTGGCTGCGGCCCGGAGAGATCGCGGATTTCCTCAAGCGGGATGATTTTGTCACCACCCATCGGACGCGGTGGGCGGCGTTCCTGCGGCAGGCGCAAGGAGAGACATGATGTTCTTATATTTCAATCCGTTTCTGATCGCCGCGGCGGTGATCCCGGCGCTGGCGCTGATGGCCTATGTATACAAAGCCGACCGGCTGGAAAAGGAGCCCTGGCCGCTGCTGCTCTCGCTGATGCTGCAGGGGATCATCTCCACCTCCCTGGCGGTATACGCCGAGCGGCTGGGCGCCCGGCTGCTGGGCGGCGTGCTGCCGGTCAATACCTGGGCGTATCAGATCGTTTTCAATTTCCTGGTGGTGGGCCTCTCCGAGGAGGGGTTCAAATACCTGCTGCTCAAGCGCCGCACCTGGCGGTCGCCGTCCTTCGATTGCCTGTTTGACGGGGTGGTGTACGCGGTGTTCGTCTCCCTGGGCTTCGCGCTGTGGGAGAACATCGATTATGTGGTGATGTACGGCTTCAGCGCGGCCATGGTGCGCGCCGTCACCGCCGTGCCGGGGCACGCCTGCTTCGGGGTATTCATGGGCGTGTTTTACGGCCTGGCCCGCCGGCATGAAAACCTTGGCCGGCCCGATATGAGCCGTCGCTGCCGCGTGCTGGCGGTGGTCTGCCCCATGCTGCTGCACGGGCTGTATGATTTGATCGCCACGGTGGAGCGGACGCCCTTTTCCTGGACGTTCCTCGCGTTCATCGCAGCGCTGTTCCTGGCGGCCTTCCTGCTGGTGCGGCGGCTGTCCCGGAGGGATCAGTATATTCAGTGAGCAAAGGAGGCTGCTATGCCTGATAAACGAATGACCGCCCGGCGGCAGTCCATCCGCGTGGCCTACTGCGGCATGGCGGCGGGGCTTTCCGTGGCGCTGATGCTGCTGGGCGGGGTGATCCCGGCGGCCACCTATGCCGTGCCAATGCTGTGCGGGCTGCTGCTTTTGCCTGTGATGCTGGAGTTTGACCGCAAGGCGGCGCTCACCACCTATGCCGCCGCGGCGCTGATCGCCCTGCTGCTGAACTTCGATAAAGAAGCGGCCTTCTTCTATATTTTCCTGGGCAATTATCCCATCCTCAAATGGCGGCTGGACCGCATCGCCTCCAGGCCGCTGCGGCTGCTGGCCAAGATCGGCTGGATCGCCGGGGCGATGGGGCTGATGTACGGCCTGCTGGCGCTGCTGTTCCCCATGGCGGCCTTCATGCAGGAGTTCGGCGAGATGGGCGTGGCCATGACCATCGCGTTCTTCCTGGTCTTTCTGGTCTGCATGCTGGTATACGATCGCCTGCTTTTGCCCCTGGCCATGATCTACATGAACCGCATCCGCCCGAAGCTGCGCTTTCTGCGCGGGGCGTGATGGGATTTGACGGGGGTGGGGATACGCTTCTCTTTTGAGTCAAAAGAGAAGCAGAAAACCTGCTTTGTCGCCGTAAATGCTGCTGGCTACACGCCAACTGG
>CADAHU010000052.1 GCA_902787835.1 uncultured Eubacteriales bacterium | reverse complement strand
GCCAGCATTTCCACAATGCGGTACATGCCATTGGCGGCTTGCTGGGGCGCGCCGGTGCAGCTGCGGTTGACCGAGCTCAGGGAGTCCAGCACGCCGGAAAGGTAGCTGGCGCGGGCGCCATAGGTATCGTTGGCGCTGGCGATCAGGTAGATCATCTTTACGCAGGAGTACAGGCCGGTTACCAGCTGCTGGGGCGCGCCTGTGGCTGACGCGTTGCCGGATTTCCAATCGGAGATCACGCTGGATACCAGCGAGGATTTGACGCCCGCCTCGTAGGCGATGATGGTCAGCATATCCACCATGCGATAGGAGCCGTTGGCCTCCTGCTGGGGCGCGCCGCTGCAGGTTTTGTTGCTGGAGTCCATATCGTCCAGCACGTCCAGGATGGTGCTCTTGTATACGCCCGCGGTATCCAGCTCCAGCGCGATGATGGCCAGCATCTCCACGCAGCGGTACAGGCCGTTGGCGGTCTGCTGTGGCGCGCCGGAAAGGCCCCGGTTGTTGGCCTCCAGGGAGTCCAGGATATCCGATATCACATCAGAATAGCTGTTTGTGGAATCCAGCCGATAGGCCATGATGGCCAGCATTTCCACCGCGCGGTAGGCGCCGTTGGCGGTTTGCTGGGGCGCGCCGGAAACCCGGCGGTCGTTATCGTTCATGGTGGTCAGCACGGAGCTGACCAAATCGGTATAGCTGCTGGCGGCATGGGCGGACAGGACGCCGGACACCAACATGACTGCCAGGAGCAGGGCTGCTATTCTTTTCATGAAATCGACCGCTTTCTTTGGTTTAATCAATTTTATTTTATATTGGCAGGCGGGCGTTGTCAAGGCGGATTTGATCTGATATAATGCGGATAGCCCGGAATGATCCGAAAGGTCGGGCAACCGCGAAACGAAAAATGCGGGCCCGCCGGTATGCATCCCCTGGCAGGCGATATAATAAAGAAAGCCAAAGGAAATGGAGAAGGTAGTATGTGCGGAATTGTAGGCTATATCGGAAACCGTCAGGCGGCGCCCATCCTGCTGGAGGGGCTGAGCAAGCTGGAATACCGCGGCTATGACTCGGCGGGGCTGGCCGTGCGCGACGGCGATCAGCGGCCCCAGGTGGTCAAGGCCAAGGGACGGCTGCGCGTTTTGTATGAAAAGACCAACGGCGGCCAGGCGCTGGCAGGCTGCTGCGGCATCGGCCATACCCGCTGGGCCACCCACGGCGAGCCCAGCACGGAGAACGCCCATCCCCATTGCAGCGCCGATTATCTGGTGGTGGGCGTGCACAACGGCATCATCGAAAACTATCAGGAGATCAAGGATAAGCTGATCAAAAAGGGCTATACCTTCATCTCCCAGACCGATACCGAGGCCGCCATCAAGCTGGTGCATTATTATTATGAAAAGTACGGCCACGATCCCATCGGCGCGCTGGCCCGGGCCATGGTGCGCGTCCGCGGCAGCTATGCCCTGGCCATCCTGTTTGCCGATCGGCCCGACCAGATCTACGCCGCCCGCAAGGACAGCCCCATGATCCTGGGCGTGGGCGCGGGGGAGAGCTACCTGGCCAGCGACGTGCCCGCCATTTTGAAATATACCCGCAGCGTGTACTACATCGGCAATATGGAGATCGGCGTGCTCAGCGCCGGCGGCGTGGCCTTCTACAATATCGATGGCGAGCAGATCGAAAAGCAGCCCACCGAGATCAGCTGGGATGCGGAGTCCGCCGAAAAGGCCGGCTTCGAGCACTTTATGATCAAGGAGATCCACGAGCAGCCCAAGGCCGTGCGCGATACCATCAACGCCGCCGTCAAGGAGGGCGTCATCGATCTGAGCGAAACGGGGCTCACCGATGATTTGCTGCGCGGCGTCAGCGATATCTTTATCGCCGCCTGCGGCTCGGCCTATCATGTGGCGGTGGCCGCCAAATACGTCATTGAGGATCTGACCCGCGTGCCCGTGCAGATCGACGTGGCCAGCGAGTTCCGCTACCGGGATCCCATCCTGAACGAAAACACCCTGGTGGTGATCATCAGCCAGTCCGGCGAGACCGCCGACAGCCTGGCCGCCCTGCGGGAGGCCAAGGCCCGCGGCGCGCGCACCCTGGGCATCGTCAACGTGGTGGGCTCCTCCATCGCCCGGGAGGCGGACCATGTGTTTTATACCCTGGCCGGGCCGGAGATTGCCGTGGCCACCACCAAAGCGTACAGCACCCAGCTGATCGCCTGCTATCTGCTGGCCATCCGCCTGGGCCAGGCCCGGGGAAAGCTCAGCGAGGAGCAGGCCGCCGATATGACCCGGGAGCTGGCCACCCTGCCCGATAAGATCCAGCGCATCCTGGAGGATAAGGAGCGCATTCAGTGGTTTGCCGCCAAGTTTTCCGGCGCGCGGGATATCTTCTTCATCGGCCGGGGCATCGATTACGCCATCAGCCTGGAGGGCAGCCTCAAGATGAAGGAGATCAGCTACATCCACAGCGAGGCCTACGCCGCGGGCGAGCTCAAGCACGGCACCATCAGCCTGGTGGAGGAGGGCACGCTGGTGATCGGCGTTACCACCCAGCAGCGGCTGTATGAAAAGACGCTGAGCAATATGGTGGAGGTCAAGAGCCGCGGCGCGTACCTGATGGGCCTGACCAGCTACGGCAATTATAACATGGAGGATACCGCCGATTTTACGGTGTACGTGCCCCGCACCGATCCGCACTTTGCCACCAGCCTGGCGGTGGTGCCCCTGCAGCTGCTGGGCTATTATGTCAGCGTTTCCAAGGGCCTGGATGTGGATAAGCCCCGCAATCTGGCCAAGAGCGTTACGGTGGAGTGATCCCAATACGCAAAAAACGCGGTGCGCAGCAATCGCGCATCGCGTTTTTGGATTTGATCAATGGGTATCAGGGCTGGGACTGATATTCCACCGTGCGCAGGGTCACAACGCCGTAACCGTCGCAGTTGGTGCATTCCTTGGCGCATTCAATGGTTACCCCGTTGTATTCCAGGGCGCCCGTGCCGCCGCACAGCGCGCAAAAGCCCGTGCCGTGGCAGATGGGGCAGGTTTGGGTTTTCAGCGTATAGCCGGCCCGGGGATGCTGGTAATCCACCGCGGTCTCGGGGGTCGGCTGACTCCTGAGGGCCACATAGGCGACGGTGCCCGCCACGGCCACCGTGCCGAGGAGCGCCAATATGATCTGCCATACCTTCATGGTGATTCATCCTTTCGTCTGATCGGATTGATTAACGATAATTTATTTTACCTTATTTTCCATGCGCTGTCAACGGTTGCGCGCAAAAGAACCCCGCGGGAAGCTATTCCCAGCGGGGCGGACCGCCTGCGCGGTCGCTTGGCGCGGGGACGATGCAGGGAGAACGCATCGCCCCGCGTCGTCAGTCCGCCTTGACAGCCTGCTCATCCTGCTGTCCCTTCCAGTATATCCGCCCCGCCGCCCGTTTATGCGCGGGCAAAAATCTTGTCAAATCGCCCAAAACATGCTATACTATTCTTTGGTTTTCTATGTTTAAGGAGTGTGAGCGCGGTGACGCACATTTTTCTGGATGTCATGGGCGGCGACAACGCCCCCGGCTGTACTGTGGCGGGCGCGCTGGAGGCCCTGCGCGAAAACCGTGACCTGTGCGTCACGCTGGCGGGGGATTCCGCGGCCATCGAGGCGCTGCTCAAGGATTGCGACGACGTTAAATCCCGGCTGACGGTGGAGCATTGCGGCGAGACCATCACCAACCACGACGCGCCGGTGATGGCTGTGCGGCAGAAAAAGGACAGCGCCATCGTAAAGGGCATGCTGGCGGTGCACGATGGCGCGGCGGATGGCTTTGTATCCGCCGGGTCCACCGGCGCGGTGCTGGCGGGCGGCATGTTCCGCCTGGGCCGCATCGATGGCATCGATCGCCCCGCCCTGGCCCCGCTGATGCCCAACGGCAAGGATTTCTTCCTGCTGATCGACTGCGGCGCCAACGTGGACTGCAAGCCGGAGTACCTGCAGCAGTTTGCCATCATGGGCGACGCCTACATGCGCTGCGTGCGCGGGGTCAAGCAGCCCCGGGTGGCGCTGCTCAACATCGGCGCCGAGGCCGAGAAAGGCAACCAGCTGGTCAAGGAGGCCTACCCGCTGCTGGAAAAGACGCCGGTGCGTTTTGTGGGCAACGTGGAGGGCCGCGACGTGGCCGCCGATCTGGCCGATGTGATCGTGGCCGACGGCTTTGCGGGCAACCTGGTGCTCAAATCCATGGAGGGCACCGCCGCCATGCTGCTGGGCATGATGAAGGACGAACTGATGTCCACCACCCGCAGCAAGATCGGCGCGCTGCTGGCCAAGCCCGCCTTCAAAAAGCTCAAGAAGCGCATGGATTATACCGAGGTGGGCGGCGCGCCGCTGCTGGGCGTCAAGGGCGCGGTGGTCAAGGCCCACGGCTCCAGCAACGCCCACGCCATCGCCTGCGCCATCCGCCAGGCGGTGAACATGCACCAGGGCGGGGTGGCCCCCGCCATCGAAAAGGCATTGGCAGAAACGCTGAAAAGCGAATGACGCATAGATAAAAAACATAAGCATTACGCAAGAGGAGGCAGCAACAATGACGTTTGATAAGGTAAAGGCTTTGATTTCCCAGCAGCTCAAGGTTCCCGCGGAAAAGGTGACCCTGGACGCCCGCCTGGTGGAGGATCTGGGCGCGGACAGCGCCAACGTGATGGTGCTGATCATGGAAGTGGAAGATCAGTTCGGCATCATGGTGGAGGACGACGCCATCATGACCCTCAAGACCGTTGAGGACGTGGTGGGCTACATCGATTCCAAACTGTAATAAAAAAGGAAGCCCGCGGGTGGAAAACAGGCTGCCGGTGCTGCGCAGCCCGTTTTCTGTGCGCGGATCAGGTGATAAAAACGTGGATCTGACCCCATTGGAAGCAGCCCTGGGCTATCGCTTCCGCAATCAGGCAGCCCTGCGCCTGGCGTTGACCCATCCCTCCTGCGGGCCGCAGAACAACCAGCGGCTGGAGTTCCTGGGCGACGCCGTGCTGCAGCTGTCCATGAGCGATATCGTGTATCATGCCCACCCGGAGGAGGAAGAGGGCGGCATGACTTTTTTGCGCGCCCGCATGGTGCGCGAGGAGACGCTGTGCGCCGTGGCCCGGCATCTGGGCCTGGGCGCGTATATGCGCATGGATCATGGATGCGAGATGACCGGCGGACGGGAGCGCCCCGCCGTGCTGGCTGACGCCATGGAGGCCGTGCTGGCCGCCATCTACCTGGACGGCGGCTTTGCCGAGGCCATCCGGGTGGTGCGCGCCCTGTGGCCCCGGGAGCAGGAGGTGCCCCTGCCGGTTACCGATAATAAAACCGCCCTGCAGGAGCTGCTGCAGGCCCATGGGCTGCCCTCGCCCGAGTATCAGACCATCGCCGAGGAGGGCCCGGCCCATCTGCGGGTGTTTACCGTGGAGGTGCGCAGCCAGGGCCAGGCCATCGGCCAGGGCATGGGCAACAGCAAAAAGAAGGCTGAGCAGGCCGCCGCCGGCCAGGCGCTTGAGGCGCTGAAGAAAGCGGAGGATCCGGCATGAGGCTCAAAAAACTGGACATCTTTGGCTTCAAATCCTTCGCCCAGCGCACCGAGGTGATCTTTAACGGCGGCATCACCGGCATCGTGGGCCCCAACGGCTCGGGCAAGAGCAACATCGGCGACGCCGTCAAATGGGTGCTGGGGGAGCAGAATCCCCGGGAGCTGCGCGGCGGCAGCATGCAGGATATCATCTTTAACGGCACCGAGAAGCGCAAAAAGCTGGCCTATGCCGAGGTGACGCTGACCTTCGATAACGAGGATGGCTCGCTCAAAACCAATTTTGCCGAGGTGGCGGTCACCCGCCGGCTTTACCGCAACGGCGACAGCGAGTATTACCTCAACAAGCAGGCCTGCCGCCTGAAGGATATCAAGGAGCTGTTCTACGATACCGGCGTGGGCAAGGACGGATACAGCAACATCGGTCAGGGCCGCATCGACGATATCCTGAGCAATAAAAGCGAGGACCGCCGCGAGGTATTTGAGGAAGCGGCGGGCATCAGCATGTTCCGCGCCCGCAAGGACGAGGCGGAGCGCAAGCTGAACCGCACGCTGGAGAACCTGGACCGGGTCAACGACCTGCTGGAGGAGCTGGGCGGCCGCATCGAGCCGCTGCACGAGCAGGCCCAGAGCGCCCTGAAATACCAGGAGCTTTCCGGCAAGCTCAAAACCCTGGAAATGAATATCTTCCTGCTCAAGCAGGATAAGCTGGCCGCCCGCATGAAAGAGCTGAACGATACCTGCGAGCAGCTGCGGGACGCCCTGCTGCAGCACGAGGCCCGATTGCAGGAGAACAGCCGGGAGCGCGCCGCCATCGACGAGGCGGTGCAGCGGCTGGACGACGCCATCGGCCAGGCCCGGGCGGAGAGCCGCCTGCGCACCGAGGAGCTGCACCAGACCGAGACCGCCCGGGACCGCACCCGCCAGCGCCAGGAGATGCTGGAGGGCGAGGTAAAGCGCCTTTCGGAGGACGCCCAGGCCCGCCGGGACCGCATGGCGGAGATCGAGCGATTGACCCAGCAGGGCGACGGCCAGGACGCCGAAGCCCAGGCGTCGCTGCGCGCCGCCCGGGAAGCGCTGGAGGCGACGGAGCTGGAGGCCGACGAGGCGTCGCTCAAGGCGGATGCCGCCGAGGAGGCGCTGGACAAGCACAAGGCCGATATCCTTACCGCCGTCAACCGGCTCAGCGACGCCCGCAATACCCAAACCCAGAAGCAGACCATGCTGGCGCAGATGGAGGAATACCTGACCCGCCTGCGCGAGAACGAGACCGAGCTTTCCGCCCAGGGTGAGGCGCTGGACCGCCAGCACGCCGACGCCCTGGAGATGCAAAAGCAGGTGATTTCCGAGCTGGACGCGGCCCGGGCGGAAGCCCAGCGGCTGGAGGCCAACGTGCGCGCCCTGGCTTCGGAGAATGAAGAAAAAACCCAGCGCATGCAGCAGCTGGCCATGAATATGCAGTCCGCCCGGGGCCGCCTGCGTACCCTGACCGAGATGGCACGGGAGATGGACGGCTACGCCAACGCCGTCAAGCGCGCCCTGCAGTACGGACAGAACGATCCCGGCGTCTGCGGCGTGGTGGCACGGCTCATGCAGGTGCCCAAGGAGCTGGAAGTGGCGCTGGACGCCGTCATGGGCGGCAGTCTGCAGAACATCGTCACCGCCGATGACGTGACCGCCAAGCGCATGATCGAGTATCTGAAGCGCGCCGAGGCGGGCCGCGCCACCTTCCTGCCGATGAACACCGTGCGCCCCTATTCGCTGAGCAGCGAGGAGCGCCGGGTGCTTTCCATGCCCGGCTGCCTGGGCGTGGCCAGCGAGCTGATCACCTATGATCAAAAATACCGGCCCGTCATGGAAAACCTGCTGGGCCGCACCGTGGTGGCCGCCAGCCTGGACGCCGCCCTGCCCATCATGCGGGCGGGCCGCTACGCCTTCCGCCTGGTGACGCTGGATGGCCAGGTCATGCATTCCGGCGGCTCCATGACCGGCGGCTCCATGAAGGGGAAAACCACCAACTTCCTCTCCCGGGAGCGCGAGATCAAGGAGCTCACCGCCCAGCTGCAGGAGGACGAGCGCGCCCTGGAGGGCCTGCGCGCCGATACCGCCCGCATGCAGGAGCGCCAGGTCGAGGCCAAGCGCCTGCGCAACGAGGCCATGGAATCCATGCACCAGCAGGAGATCGCCGTGGCCCGGGAGCAGGAGCATGTATTCAACGCCGCCTCCGAATTGCAGGCCCATCAGCAGCGGGTGGGAAAAACCCAGGCTGCCATTCTGCAATTGACCGAGAGCATCGCCGAGATCCGGCAGGATCTGATCTCCCTGAACCAGGGCACCGAGGACGCTGCCGTGGACCGGGAGGCGCTGGACAGGCGCACCGAGGAGCTGCAGAGCGACCTGCGCACCGCCCGCGAGCTGGCCGACAGCCTGCGGGAGCGCGTCACCCAGGAGAAGCTGCGCTTCGCCGAGCTGGAGCACAGCCTGGAAACCCTGCGCCGGGACAAGGCCCGCTGGGCCGAGGAGCAGGAGAGCCTGCGCCGGGCGCTGGAGGGCATCGAGGCCAAGGCCCGCATCCAGCAGCGGGAGGCGCAGGAGGCGCTGCGCCAGGGCAATGAGCTGGACGCCGCCGTGGAGGAGCAGACCCAGACCGTGCAGGCCGCCGACGCGGAGACCGACGGGCTGGAAAAGCAGCGCCAGGAGCAGCTGGACCGCCAGCGAGCCCTGATGCAGGAGAGCGAGGAGCTGCACGACCGGCACACCCGGGACGGCGATCAGCTGCACCGCACCGAGCTGCTTTATTCCAAGGCCGAGGGCGAGCAGAATGCCCTGGCCGAGCACATGTGGAACACCTACGAGGCCACCTTGGCCACCGCCGAGGAATACCGCCTGCCCGAGGGAGAATTCTATTTGACCTCCGGCGAGCGCGACGCCAACGCATTGCGCCGGGAGATCCGCGATCTGGGGCCCATCAACGCCCATGCCGTGGAGGAATACGCCCAGACCAAGGAGCGTTTCGACGATATGTCCCGACAGAAGGAGGACATGGAGAAGGCCGAAGCCGATCTTCGCGGGCTGATCAAGCGGCTGCTGGGCCAGATGGAGCGGCAGTTTGTAACGGAATTCGACAAGCTGAACGGCTTTTTCCAGGAGACCTTCGTCCGCCTGTTCGGCGGGGGACAGGCAGAGCTGAAGCTCACCGATCCCGAGGATCCGCTGAACTGCGGCATCGAGGTGGTGGCCCAGCCGCCGGGCAAAAAGCTGCAGCTGCTGTCGCTACTCTCCGGCGGCGAGCGCGCGCTGACCGCCATCGCCATCCTGTTTGCCATGCTGAAGGTGAAGCCCTCGCCTTTCTGCATCCTGGACGAGATCGAGGCCGCCCTGGACGACGCCAACATCAGCTATTTTGCCGATTATCTGGTGGAGTTTGCCAAGACCACCCAGTTTGTGGTGGTCACCCACCGCAAGGGCACCATGGAGCGCTGCGATTCCCTCTACGGCGTGGCCATGGAGGAAAAGGGCGTATCCAGCATGGTGAGCGTGAACCTGGAGAATTATAAAGAGTAAATCATTCTTCATCCTTGACTTCTCAAGGGGAAACCCTCTATAATGAAGCTGCCGTTCGGCTGGTCCGGGCGGCAGACAGGGAGAAGATACGCGGAGCTTGCGCCTGCCGGATTACCGATGAAGGCAGGTGATGGACATGAGCGGATATGAAATCGTTATGATTTGTATCGCATCCATGACCCTCTTGCTGAAAGTTATTGAATTCATTTTTGATTCAATGCGCAAATAATGCATGAGAAAAGCCACCGCGTACTGCAATACGCGGTGGCTTTATTGGATATTATCACCGACAGGTGATAAGCTCCGCGGAGCTACCTACTCCCTGTCTTTATTATATGCAGTCGATGCGGGGATGTCAAGCAAACAGCGTTGTTTTTACCAAATGCTTTCCACTGAAGGAGGAACCGCAATGGGCTTTTTTGACAGGCTGAAAAAGGGACTGAGCAAATCCCGGGGCAATCTGACCGAGCGCGTGGACGAGCTGGTGGAGAATACCCAGGTGATCGACGACGATTTTTATGAGGAGCTCACCGATATCCTGCTGCTCAGCGACGTGGGCGTAAAGGCCAGCACCGAGATCATCGACGAGCTGCGCAGCCGCGTGGAGGAGAAGCGGGTCAAGGACGCCGCCACCGCCCGGCAGATGTTTAAGGATCTGCTCACCGAGGAAATGAACATTCCCCGCCCGCCCCTGGGCTGGCCCATGGTGATGTTCGTGGTGGGCGTCAACGGCGTGGGCAAAACCACCACCATCGGCAAACTGGCCCTGCGCTTCCAGGAGATCGGCCGCAGCGTTATGCTGGCCGCCGCCGATACCTTCCGCGCCGCCGCGGATGAGCAGCTGGCGGTGTGGGCGGAGCGCGCCAACGTGCAGCTGATCAAGCATCAGCCCGGCAGCGATCCCGCGGCGGTGGTGTTCGACGCAGTGCAGGCTGCCAAGGCCCGGGGCATCGATCTTTTGATCGTGGATACCGCCGGCCGCATGCACAACAAAAAGAACCTGATGGACGAATTGGGCAAGATGCGCCGCATCATTGACCGGGAGTACCCGGAAGCCACCATCCGCTGCATGCTGGTGCTGGACGCTACCACCGGCCAGAACGGCATCAACCAGGCCAAGATGTTCAAGGAGGCCGTGGAGATCAACGGCATCATCCTGACCAAGCTGGACGGCACCGCCAAGGGCGGCGTGGCCATCGCCATCCGCCGGGAGCTGAACGTGCCGGTGTGGTATATCGGCGTGGGCGAGGGCATCGATGATCTGCAGGCCTTTGAGGCAAAACAGTTTACCGAGGCGCTGTTCAGCAAATAAACCTTCAAAAAACAGAAGCCGAAGCGGCGATGGCTGCTTCGGCTTTTGCTGCGTAATATTTGATTCATAATTTGTATCAGTATATTTCTTTTTTAGCATTCTTTTGTTCATATTCTATTCAAATACTGGACACATTTGTTTGCTATACTATACTCAACATAGAGGTTCTTTCCCATCATACACATCACTGTGTTGCTCCCCCGGATCCAGCACCGGCGGGAGCGATACATTTTTGGCAAAATTGTTACAAAAATACAAACAACCAGGATCAGGAGCATCGCCCCGGATCACAGCGCCATGATATAGATCTGGCAGGGGTTGTTTTCATCCCACAGCAGGGGGAAAACCTCCAGCTCCTTGAAGCCCAGGCTTTGATAAAACAGATTGGTGATGTCGTATTCCGGATACCGGCCCATCTGCACCGTTTTGACCTGCATAAAGGAGTAACCCATCTCGGTGGCGATGGCCTTAGCCCGCTCAAACAGCCGGGTGCCGATGCCGCTGTGGTGATATTCCTTGCGCACGCCCATGACGGCCAGCTCCATGGTATCCCTGCCGGTCTCCTTCAGGCACAGGAAGCCTGCCGGCTGCCCGTCTATCAGACAAGCCACCATGATCCTTTCGCCGCTTGTTTCGATATACTCCTCCCGGGATTCCGGCACCTCAAACCATTCCGTCAGCGCCTCCAGCACCGCGCGGGCGATGCGCCGCTTTTCCTCCGGGGATTTGATCTGGGTGATCGCGATATCCATACAGTAAACCCCGTCCTTCATGTGATTTTTGATCCAATATAAATACTGCGGACACACTGGCGCAGATATAAGAAACAACCCGGAAAACTTTCGCTTTCCGGGTTTCTGGCGCGCCCCGCGGGATTCGAACCCACGACCTTTTGATTCGTAGTCAAACACTCTATCCAGCTGAGCTAGGGGCGCATCTGCTGTCTCTCAGACAGCTTATATAGTATAACGCAAAGCGATCAAAAATGCAAGAGGTTTTTTTGAAAAAATGTTCATGGAAAAAAGAAAATTATTATTCTTAATATTTTGTAATTATTTTGTAAATAAAATATTGCAATTGTTACATTTATAGGCTATAATATAACAGAATCTGTTATAATACAAAGGAGTGAGTCCCTTCCATGTGTAAAAAAGCTACACGCTGGCTGCTGCCCCTGCTGCTCCTCACGCTGGCCGTGATGATGGCGGCGACGGCCCAGGCGGAACCGGACGTAAAAATCATCCTGGAGAATACCAGCTTTACGCTGAACGTGGGGGATGCCATCAATGTGCCCATCTCCCTGCAGCTGCCGCTGGGCGTGACCGATACCGCCATGGCGTACGCCTCTGCGGATACCGGCGTCGCCGTGGCCAAGGATACCACCGGCGGCATGCGCATCGTGGCCATGGGCGTGGGCGAAACCACCTGCACCGCCACCCATGTGGCCACCGGCGCCAAGGTGACCTGCACGGTCAAGGTACAAAGCGTTACCAGCATCAAGCTGAACGTGTACAACGTTACGCTGACGGTGGGCGGCTCCATCCAGCTGCACGCCACGGTATCGCCCACCATCCGCCACATCAGCGGCTATCTGACCAGCGATTCCACCATCTGCACCGCCGTTTGGGATGGCTCTTCGGACGCTACGGTTACCGCTGTCAAGGCGGGCACCGCGCTGATCTATGCCATGGCGGACGACGGCACCCAGACCGCCTGCCAGGTGACGGTGATCGATTCCTCGGCGCCTGTAACGCCGCCGCCCACCACCCAGCCGCCCACGACGCCGCCGCCCACCACCCAGCCGCCCGTGACCGAAAAGCCCGCCGGTCTGCCCGTGTATGTAAAGACGGCCAGCGGCAGCCTGAACATGCGCACCGGCCCGGGCAAGCAGTATCTGATCCTGCGCACCATCCCGCGCTTTGCCTCCTTCACCTGCCTGGAATACGGCGTGGAGTGGTGCAAGGCCCGGTATAACGGCACGGTGGGCTATGTGATGACCGAGTTTGTGGGCTTCGACGGCGTGGATCCCACCACCCCGACCACGGTGACGCCCACCGCGACGCCCAATCCCGGCACGGTGCAATTCCAGGCCCGCGTATCCACCGCCAGCGGCAGCCTGAATATGCGCACGGCGCCCAATCAGTCCGCGGACCGCATCCGGCTGATCCCGCGCAACGCCATTGTGGATGTGCTGCAGTTTACCAGCAGCTGGTCCTATGTGCGCTATAACGGCTCCCAGGGCTACGTAATGACCAAATTCCTGAGCCTGGATACCAACAGCACCGATGGGCCTTCCCCGGGCGTAACCAAGTATGGCCAGGTCAGCACGCCCAGCGGCGGCCTGAACCTGCGCAAGACGGCCTCCAGCGGCGGCAAGCGATTGCTGATCATCCCGCGGAACGCCATTGTGGAGGTGCTCAGCCTGAGCAGCAAATGGTGCTACGTCTCCTACAACGGCGTTAAGGGCTATGTGATGACCCAGTACCTGAAGCTGATCTGAGACTGATCTGGCTGGAACAGATAAATTGGGATTTGACGGGGAAGGGGGATACGCTTCTCTTTTGAGTCAAAAGAGAAGCAGAAAACCTGCGTTTTCGCCGTAAATGCTGCTGGCTACACGC
>CADAHU010000051.1 GCA_902787835.1 uncultured Eubacteriales bacterium | reverse complement strand
CCAGTTGGCGTGTAACCAGCAGCATTTACGGCGAAAACGCAGGTTTTCTGCTTCTCTTTTGACTCAAAAGAGAAGCGTACCCCTCCCCGTCAAATCCCAATTTGTCAATCGCGCCCCGCCGTCAGCGCCGCCAGCAGCCCCTGGCAGCCGGCCTCGATTTCGCGCAGCGCGCCGTCAAAATCCCGGCTGTACCAGGGATCGGCAATGTCCGCCCCGGGCCTGCCGGCAAAATCCAGCAGCCGGGCCAGCTTCCCCTGGGGATCGCCGCCGTAAATAAAGCGCATGTCCGCCATGTTCTCCCCATCCATGCCGATGATATGATCATACCTGCCATAATCCGCCCGCACGGTTTGCCGCGCCGCGTGCCGCGGGCAGACGTACCCCCGCGCCGCCAGCGCCCGCTTCATGGGCGGATAGATATCGTTGCCGATCTTCTCCCGCGTCGCCGCCGCCGACTCCGCCCGGACCGCCCGGTCGCCCCCCGCCTCCCGCGCCATCTGATTGAACACCACCTCCGCCGCCGCAGAGCGGCAGATATTGCCGTGGCAAACGAATAATATTCGCAGCATTTTCATTTCCCCTCATTACTGAGTATTTTCTGGCGCTCCGTGCCCGCCGCGGCGCATGCCCGCTTCCGTCTTCTGCGGGCGGCGCATACACCCGGCAAACTGTCAATCAAGCGTCAGGACAAGCTCGATCTCGTCCTCATCCTCGGCGCCCGTGGCGGCAAAGCCCCTGCTTTCATACAGCTTTCTGGCAATCGGATTGTTTTTGTTGCAGGTCAGGGCTACCCGGTTGGAATCGCCGAACGGCTTCGTTTTGATATAGCGGAGCACCTGCTCCAGGGCGGCCCTGCCGTAGCCATGGCCCTGCATGGATTCGTCGATCATCATGTGCCAGATATCGTATTCGGGGACATCATAATCGTAGATGACCATCACATAGCCGATCATCTTTTCCGCATTATAGATTCCAAAGGGCTGGCACTGCCGCCTGTAAACATACGCCTGCGCAAGGCTCCGGATGGGATGGGATACAAAAGCCTCCTGCCCGGGCGAAAGCTTCAGGCGAAAGGCGTCCAAAAAGTTTTCCTCTGTTATTTCCCTGAGCTCTACCATGGTTTCCCCCTTTTTTATTTACCACGCAATCGGATCTCCGCATGGGTTTGAGCGGCCATAGAACCGCGTTCCGGTCCATTAAAGCGCCCTCTCATTCCAGCACCCGCATCGGCATCCAATGCAGATAATCGCCGGAGACCAGGCTGTAGCGGATACCGCCGCACAGGCCCATCAGGCTGTCGTGGAAGCGGTGCTCGCCGTGGCAGTGGGCGTAGATCACCTGCTCCGCGTGGTACACCTGGGCCAGATCGGTGAAGGGGCTGCCCTCCTGGATGACGCTGGTGGGCGGATAGTGCAGGAAGAGGATGAATTTTTTGTAGCCGTCCTTGCGCGCCGCCTCCAGGGAAACGCGCAGGCGCGCTTTTTCCCGCTCCACCAGGCGGTCGGCCTGCTCCTCCGCGTCCTGATCCCAGCCCACAATCTGCCCGCGGCTGTTCACATAAAAAGGCCCCTCGAAGGCGTAGCCCTTGGTGCCTACCAGGGCGTACTCCCCGTAGGCGTAATAATTATTCTGCAAAAAGTGCAGCCGCCCCTCGTAGCGCTGGTTGAGCGCCTCGGTCTTTTTGGCGTCCCAGAACATATCGTGGTTGCCCCGCAGCAGGATCTTCCGCCCGGGCAGCGCCGCGATATACTCCAGATCCTCCCGGCTTTCCTCCAGATTGCGGCCCCAGCTGTGATCGCCCACCAGCACCAGGGTGTCCTCCGGGCGGATCAGCTTTTCGCAGTTGCGGCGGAATACCTCCTCGTGGTTCTGCCAGATCCTGCCGTTTATCTGCCCCGGGGCCTTGAGCTCCGACTGGAAATGCAGGTGCAGATCGCCGATGGCGTAAAGGCTCATAGCTCCTCCCATACGCAAAGGCCGTCCCGGGGATGGGACGGCGCAATGCGGTTAATTGTGGATCGATTATTTGAAGTAGGCTTCCAGATCGGCGGCGATCTTCTGCTGGATCACCTCGCAGGCGGCCTTGTCCTTGGCGCTCACGGAGATATACGCCTTCATCTTGGGCTCGGTGCCGCTGGGACGGATGACCACGGAGCAGTTGTTTTCCATCAGGAATTTGATCACGTCGGCCTTGGGCAGACCGTCGATGCCGGTCAGGTAATCCAGGGTCTTTTCCACCTTGACGCCGCCGAAGGCGGTCATCTCGCCGCGGAAGGAGGCCATGATCTGCTTCATCTTCTCAAAGCCGCTCACGCCCTCGAAGGTGTAGCTGTTGGTCTTGTTGAGGCAGTAGCCGTACTCGGCGTACAGGCTGTTCAGCTTCTCCAGCAGGCCGATGCCCTGGGTCTTGTACCAGGCGAACATCTCGCAGATCAGGAAGGCGGCGTCCACGGCGTCCTTATCGCGCACATAGCTGCCGCTCAGATAGCCGTAGCTCTCCTCGAAGCCGAAGATGTAATCACTCTCGTGGCCTTCCTTCTCCAGCAGGCCGATCTGCTCGCCGATGAACTTGAAGCCGGTGAGCACGTCGCGCACCTCCACGCCGTACTTGCGGGCGATGCGGCTGGCCATATCGATGGACACCAGGGATTTGACCATCACGGGGCGGGCGGGCATACGGCCGGTGGCGATGCGGCGGCTGCAGATGTAATCCAGCAGCAGCATGCCGGTCTCGTTGCCGGTGAGCAGCTGATAGCCGCCCTGGGCGTCGCGCACGGCAATACCGCAGCGGTCGCAGTCCGGGTCGGTGGCCAGCAGCAGATCGGCGCCCTCCCGGGCGGCGTATTCCATGCCCAGCTTCATGGCCTCGTAGATCTCGGGGTTCGGGTAGGGGCAGGTGGGGAAGTTGCCGTCGGGCAGCTCCTGCTCCTTGACCACGGTGATGTTGGTAAAGCCGCTTTCCTTAAGGATACGGGTCACGGGCTTGAGGCCGGTGCCGTTCAGGGGCGTATAGACGATGGCCACGTTCTTATCGATGGTATCGCCGGCGGTGAGCATGCTCTCCTGCTTTACGCGCTCGATGAAGGCGGTGTACACGTCCTCGCCGATCCAGGCGATCATGCCGTCCTTGATGCCCTGCTCAAAATCGCTGCGCTTCACATCCTTGAAGCTGTCCAGCTTTTCGATCTCGGCCAGGATGGCGTCGGCGGCCTCGGTGGTGATCTGGCAGCCGTCCGCGCCGTACACCTTGTAGCCGTTGTACTTGCTGGGGTTGTGGCTGGCGGTCACCATGACGCCGGCGGCGCAGCCCAGGGCGCGCACCGCGTAGCTCAGCAGCGGGGTGGGCATCAGCTGGGGATAGATATGGGCCTTGATGCCGTTGGCGGCAAACACATCGGCGCTCACCTGAGCAAAGGCATCGGATTTGATGCGGCTGTCATAGCTGATGGCGATGCTGCGCGCCTCGGCGGGGAAGTGCTTTACCACGTAATCAGCCAGGCCCTGGGCCGCCCGGGCCACGGTGTACACGTTCATGCGGTTGGTGCCCGCGCCTAGCACGCCGCGCAGGCCGCCGGTGCCGAATTCCAGCTCGCGGTAGAAGGCGTCCTCAATCTTGCCCTCGTCGCCCTTCATGGCCTGCAGCTCGGCGGCCAGATCGGCTTCCTTCACGTTGTCCAGCCAGGTTTGGTAGGTTCCAAGAATCTTTTCGTTCACCATATCGCATCATTCCTTTTTTTATATTTCATCCGCGGGTGCGGATGGATTGTCATGTTTCCGCGCGGCCAGGGCCATCAGCGCGATGTCGGTCTGCACGTCACTGGGGTAGGGATAGGTTTTCAGGTTTTTTTCAAATTGCTTCCTGTATTTATTCGCCTTCTCTGCGTCCTTTTCCTGCAACAGGGCAAAAATGTATTTGCCGCGCAGGATGGCGGGGTAATCGGCCATGGCCTTCTGGTACTGCTTCAGCAGGGCGCCGGGCTCCGACAGCGCCTCCCCCGCCAGGAGCGAAAGGCAGCGCAGGTCGTTTTCCAGCAGCGCCTTGTTGACGCCCAGCAGATCGGCGCTCACCAGGCTTTGCCCATATTTATAGGCGCGGGCGTACTCCTCCCGGTCCAGCATCCACTGGAACCGCAGAAAGCCCCGCTCCCGCTCCTGGCCGGCTTCGCAGCTGAACCACTCCTCCGGCATCTCCCGCAGGCGCTTGCCCTCGCTCAGGGCGGCGTTCACCTGCAGCTGCCGGTAAAAGCCCAGGCGCACATCCTCCTCCTTCAGGCTGCGGATGGCGTTGCGGCCGTCGTTATCGATGCCGCTGATCTGCAGCGGGATGCCGTTGGTGGCCGCCATGAACAGCCCGGCGGCCAGGGTGCCCACCCACCAGGGGCTGTACCCGCGGGTGATCAGCATCACCGCCGCCAGGATGGCCCAAAGCATGTTCATGATGGAGCCGCCGAAGTGGAACAGGGTGTTGGGATAATCGCTGCCCCGCAGGGGCGGCGGGGCCATCAGGCATTGGCCGCCGGTGCCCGCCAGCTTGAACCGCGCCAGACGATAGCGGCCCCCGCTTTTGAGCAGCATCAGGCTGCCGATGCGGAAGGAGACGAACCGGTAGCCGCTCAGCAGCCCGGCGATCAGATGCCCGGCCTCATGCAGGATCAGCTGGGCGTAAACCGACAGGAAGAAAAGCGCCATCGCCAGCGCCAGCTGGGGCAGAGTATCGGCCTTCGCAGCCATCAATCCGCCGATTGCGCCGCCGCCCGCTATGCCGATCACAAAGGGCAGCAGCTTTTTGATCTTCTTCATGCTTTGATAACTTCCTCGATCGCTTTTTGCAGCACCGCATCATCCCCGGCGCTGCCCTGGGCCATATCGGGCTTGCCGCCGCCCCGGCCTCCGCAGCCGCGCAGCAGGGCGGCCATATCGTTTTTCGCCGCCGCGCCCCGGGCGAACACCAGCATGCGGGCGTCCTTCCGGGGGCAGGAGAGCAGCGCGACGGCCTCCGGCTCCCGGGTCAATTCCGCCGCGGCGTGCAGCAGCGTTTCATGATCGGCAAAATCCAGGTGTCCGGCGTACACATTGCCCCGGGCCGACGCCCGCAGCGCCGCGAGCGCGGCCTGGGTCAGGCGGGTATTCAGCTCCCGGCGGGCGGCCAGATTGACCTCCCGCTCCTTTTGCAGCGCCTCCGCCGCGCCCTCAAAATCGCTGGACAGCGCCTGGCTCAGCGCCACGGCGCAGCCGAGCCCGCGCTGCATATATCGCACGGCGCGCATGCCCGCCACAAAGCACAGCCGCATTTTGCCCCGGGCCGGGACGCAGCTGATAATTTTTATGGGGCCGATCTGCCCGGTGGTGCGGGGATGGGTGCCGCCGCAGGCCACCATTTCATAATCGCCCATGGCCACCACCCGCACGTGCTCGGACACCGTGGGGCTCTTGCGCAGGGGCAGCTTTTCCAGCTCCTCCGCGGCGGGGAACCAGCAGCGGATGGGGTCGTCCTGCTGCACCCGGCGGTTGACCAGCGTTTCCAATTCGTCGATCTCCGCCGCCGTCAGATGGGTGCGGCCGCCGGGCAGGTCCATATCGATGGTGCTGTCCTCCCGGCCCAGGTGCAGGCCGATGGTCACGCCGCCGTACAGCTGCCAGGCCGCCCCGGCCAGCATATGATCGGCGGCATGCTGCTGCATGTGCTCAAACCGCCGGTCCCAGTCGATCTTCCCATGGACGGGCTGGCCCACCGAGAATTCCCCGGCGGTTTTGTGCCATACCACGCCGTCCTGCACCGTTACGTCGGTGACCGCCGCGCCGTTCAGCGTGCCGGTATCGTAGGGCTGGCCGCCGGAGGTGGGATAAAAGGCGCTCCTGTCCAGGGCGATCCAGCCGTCGGCGCGGACGGCAGCCACCGCGGCGTCAAATTCCGTTAAATATGCGTTATCGTAATACAGGCGTTCGGTCACGATTTTTCCTCCAGCAGGGCCTGCCGCAATTGGGCATGGTTTTCAAAATACCGGTCCGCCGTATCGCGGATCAGCTGCTCCTCCCGCACGTGCTTTTCATCGGCAATGGCCCACACCGTCATGCCCGCGCGCTTGCCGGTCTGCATGGAATAGAGCGAATCCTCCACCAGCAGGCAATCGGCGGTCTTCACGCCCATGCGGGCGGCGCAGCGGTCGAACAGCCCCACATGATGCTTGTTCAGCGTCCGAAAGCAGGTGCTCTCGTAAAAATCAAAGTACCGCTCCATATCCAGCCGGCAGAGCGTATATTTGAGCGCCTGGCGCTCGGTGGCGCTGAGCAGGCACATGGGCACGCCCAGCGCCCTGGCCGCGTCCAGCGTTTCCCGCGCCCCGGGCTTCAGCGGCGCGCCGGCGGCGTAGGTATGGGTATAAATATAGTTACGGCACCAGGCGCGCGCCTGCTCGTAGGTCATATCGATGCGGCAGTCCGGGGAAGCCAGATAATTTTTGATGGTCTCCGAGGTGGCCGTGCCAAACCACGGCGCGTCCATGCCCCGCTCCTCCGGCACGCCGCAGTGTTCCAGCAGCCGGAAGATATTGCGGATCCAGTACCGCTCCGTATCGGTGATCGTGCCGTCCATATCCCAGATGATGGCCTTCATTCCAGGAAATTCCTTTCTGTGTTGACCCATCCATTATAGCATGTTTGCCGCCGATTGAAAACAGCAAAATGGGGTAAAGGAAACGCGCTTTCTTCTGAGAAGAAAGCTGCAAAGAAGCAGCCGCGAACTGGGTTGAATCGGAAAACGAACTTGCTTCCGCTAGCTTGTCCATGGCTGCAAAGAGAGTTCCATGGCGTAGCCGTGCTGCCAGGGAACGGTGGACAGCGTAAAAGCCTGTTGGCGGAAAATCCAGCAGCATTTACGGCGACAAACGCAGCCCTCTTCGGTTCCTTCTCGGGTAGCGTCTGCCGCAGGCAGACTGAGGATGAGCGATTCTGCGAATCGCCATCCGAAACCCGCGCTTGCCGAAGGCAGTAGCGCGGGGCGTATCACCGAGGAGGAACGCCCTCCGTTCGTTCCCCATTTGTCCCTCTCCCCCGTACATAAAAATCCCTCCCCCGGCAGCCGGAGGAGGGCAAAAAATCGTTTGGGTTATTCCGCGGCGGTGATATCGGTGGAAAAGTATTTTTCGGAGATGGCCTTCAGGGTGCCGTCGGCGCGCAGCTGCTGGATGGCGCCGTCCAGGGCAGCCAGGAAGGAGGCGTTCTCCTCGCCCTTGCGGACGGGGATGGCCACCTGGCTGGCTTCCTCGCTCAGGACCACGATCTTGAGGGGAGCGTCGGGATGCTCGGCCATGTAATCGTAGAAGGAGAGCTCGGCGTTCAGGGTGGCGTCGGCGGTGCCGCTCAGCACCAGATCCAGGGTCTGAGCCAGGGTGGAAACCACCACGGTCTCCGCGCCGTAGCTCTCGGCGGTCAGGGCGTAGGTGCTGCCGGCGGAGTTGGCGGTCTTGCGGCCATTCAGATCCTCAAAGCTGTGGATATCCTCGTTATCGGCGCGCACGATCAACGCGGTGCGCAGATAGGCATAGGGCACGGAGAAATCGTACTTTTCGGCGCGCTCCTCGGTGATTTCCACGCCATTGGCGGTAATATCGTACATTTTGCTGTCGATGCCCATGAAAATGCTCTCCCAGGGGCACTCCACAAATTCGGCCTGTACGCCCAGCTGGGCGGCGATGGCGCGGGCCACCTCCACATCGAAGCCGATCAGCTCGTCGGAGGTCTCGTCATGATAGGTCCAGGGGGCCCAGGCGCCCTCGGTGGCGATGATCAGGGAGCCGCGCTGCATCACGGTATCCATGAGTCCGTCTGCCAGGGCGGCGGGGGCGGAAAGCAGCAGCAGGCAGGCCATCAAAATGGCGGTCAGTTTTTTCAGCATTGTGTTTTCCTCCATTATAATATTTATTTTTCAGCGGAGATCGTCCGCAGAAAAGCCTTTGTCCGCTCCTCCCGGGGATCGGCGAAGAACTGCCGGGAGGGCCCTTCCTCCACGATGCCGCCGTCGGCCATGAAGATCACGTGATTGGATACCTCCCGGGCGAAGCGCATCTCGTGGGTGACCACCAGCATGGTCATGCCGGCGGACGCCAGATCGCGCATCACGGAAAGCACCTCGCCGATCAGCTCCGGGTCCAGGGCACTGGTGGGCTCGTCAAAATAGATGATATCCGGCTGGGTGGCCAGGGCCCGGGCAATGGCCACGCGCTGCTGCTGGCCGCCGGAGAGCTGGCTGGGGTAATGATCCGCCCGGTCGCTCAGCCCCACCTGCCGGAGCGCCTCCATGGCGATCCCGTTGGCCTGGGCCTTGGGCATTTTGCGGGCGATGATCAGCCCCTCGGTAACGTTCTGCAGCGCCGTTTTGTTGCTGAACAGGTTAAAGCTCTGGAATACGAAGCCGGTCTTGCGGCGGATGGCGGCGATATCCTTTTTGCCGATGGCGGCAAGATTGTAGCTTTGGCCGTCAAAGACCAGCGTGCCGCTGTCCGCCATCTCCAAAAAATTGATGCACCGGAGCAGCGTGGTCTTGCCACCGCCGCTGGGACCGATGATGGCGGTCACATCGCCCTTTTCCATTTTGAGTGATACGCCGCGCAGCACGGCCAGATCGCCCAAGCTCTTTTTCAGGTCCCTTACCTCAAGCATGGCGCGCCTCCTTCCCGCCCAGGGCGCTGAGCCGCTTTTCGCCCAGGCGCTGCAGCCAGGTAAGCAGCGTGCTGAACAGCAGGTAGATCACCGCAACCTCCATATACAGGGCCAGGGGCTCGTAATACCGGGCGTTGATGCGCTGGGTAGCCATGAACATTTCCGTTACCGTGATGTTGGCGGTCAGCGAGGTATCCTTTACCATGCTGATCAGCCCATTGCTCAGGCTGGGGAAGGCGGTGCGCAGGGCCTGGGGCAGCACGATGCGCCGCATGATCTGGGTATAGCTCATGCCCACGCAGTAGCCCGCCTCGATCTGCCCGGCGGGCACGCCCTCCAGCGCGCCGCGCATGGTCTCGGCGCAGTACGCGCCCTCGTTGACGGCAAACACCAGCACCGCCGCCCAGAAGGGCGACATCACCATGCCGGCCCGGAAGCCGTAAAACACCACAAACAGCTGCACCAGCAGCGGCGTGCCGCGGATCACCCAGATATAAAACCGGCAAATCTGGCTCAGCACCCTGATATGGGCAAACTGGATCAGCGCCACCACGATGGCGATGACCATGGCCAGGGCAAAGGCGATGGCGGTCAGCGGCAGGGTCATCTTCAGGCCCGGCAAAAGGATCTTGGGGAAGGATTCCACCAGAATGTTCCAAACGCGCTCGGTCATGGGATTCCTTTCAAAAGGTCAATAATGGAATACCTAAGTATTTTACTCGGGATTTAACGGGCTGTCAAGCGGGAAGAAAGCGTTTTGGGCCCTGTCTTTTGTAAAATTGACTTGCCCTGCATTGTGGGGTATAATGCGGTATAGGGAACACAAGTCATTTTGGGGGAGGTTTTTTCCATGGACTGGATCGAAATCACCGTTTCCACCAACACCCTGGGGGCCGATATCGTATCCGAGGCGCTGCTGCGGCAGGGCGCGGTGGGCACCCAGATCATCGACCGGGCGGATGTGCCCGACCCCAGCAAGCCCGTGGGCTATTGGGAGCTGATCGACCCCAAAATGATCGAGGAGATGCCCGAGGACGTTGAGGTAAAGGCCTGGTTTGAAACCGTGGAGGCGCTGCGCGGCCTGGAAGGCAGCCTGAAAGCTCTGCCCGATATCACCGGCATGGATCTGGGCAGCCTGCGCATCCGGCAGCAGGGCGTGCAGGAGCAGGATTGGTCGGAGTGCTGGAAGCAGTATTACAAGCCCTTCCGCGCCGGCAAAAACCTGGTGATCAAGCCCAGCTGGGAAACCTGGGACGCCCAGCCCGGCGATCTGATCATCGAGCTGGACCCGGGCATGGCCTTCGGCACCGGCACCCACGAGACCACCGCCATGTGCGTGGAGATGATCGAGAAGCATTACCGCGGCGGCAAGGTGCTGGACGTGGGCACCGGCAGCGGCATACTGGCCATCGCCGCGGCGCGGCTGGGCGCCACGGACGTGCTGGGCGTGGATATCGACCCCATGGCCGTGCGCGTGGCCCGGGAAAACGTGGAAAAGAACGGCCTGTCCGCCGTGATCGATATCCGGGAGGGCGATCTGGTGGCCGGGCTGGAGAACGTAAAGTGCGAGTTCGCCGTGGCCAATATCCTGGCGGACGTCATCGCCCTGCTGGCCGGGCCGCTGAAGAACCACCTGACAGCGGACGCGCTGTTCGTATGCAGCGGCATCCTCAAGGAGCGGGAGCAGGACGTATTGGACGTGCTTAAAAAGAACGGCTACGCCGTGTTCGACCGCATGCAGAAGGGCGATTGGGTGGCGCTGGCCGCCCGGGTGGAGTGAACCATGCACCGCTTTTTCGCCGATGAAAACGGCATCGTAAACGGCCTGGCCCGTCTGGAGGCCGAGGACGCCAACCATGCCCTGCGGGTGCTGCGGCTGAGCGCCGGGGAGAAGATCCACCTGTTCAGCGGCGGGGAGGCCTACCTGGCGGAGATTGCCGATGTATCGGCGGGCGTCGCCGCGCGGATCCTGTCGCCGGTCAAAAGCCCGGAGGCCAGCCTGCGCGTCACCCTGTACCAGGGCGTGCCCAAGGGCGATAAAATGGATTACATCGTGCAGAAATGCACCGAGGCCGGGGCGGCGCGCATCGTGCCGGTGAACATGCCCCGCTGGCCGCCAAGCAGGCCTTCCGCCCGGTGACGCCGGAGGTTTGCCCGCCGGTCAGCATGAAGCAATTGCCCGCCCTGCTGGCAGGCCATCAGCTGGCGCTGGTGCCCTGGGAGGACGCCCGGGACGGCAGCCTGCGGCAGCTGATCACCCCGGAGCTCACCGACCTGGCCATCGTGATCGGCCCCGAAGGCGGCATGAGCCCGGAGGACGTTTCCCCCCTGCTGGCCGCCGGCGCCAAGGCCGTCACATTGGGCCCGCGCATTTTCCGCACCGAGACCGCCGGCCTGGCCGCCATCGTGGCGTCCATGGCGTTCAGCGGAAATCTGGAGTAAACAAAATGAAGGTAGCATTTCACACCCTGGGCTGCAAGGTCAACCAGTACGACAGCCAGGCCATGCTGGAGCTGTTCGAGGCCGCCGGATATGAGGCCGGCGATTTTGACGGCCTGTGCGACGTGTACGTGATCAACACCTGCACGGTGACCGGCACCGGGGATAAAAAGAGCCTGCAGGCCGTCCGCCGGGCCCAGCGCAGGAACCCCGCCGCCCAGATCGTGGTATGCGGCTGCATGGCCCAGCGGGACGGCGAAAAGCTGCTCAGCCAAACCGGCGCGCGGCTGGTGCTGGGCACGGCGCGGCGGGCGCAGGTGGTGGAGCTGCTGGAGCAGGCCGTGCGGGAGAACCGGCAGATCTGCGCCGTCACCGATGTGCGAAGGGCATCCTTCGAGCCGCTGCTGATCTCCCGCCAGGAGGGCCGCACCCGGGCCACCCTCAAAATTCAGGAGGGCTGCGACCGGTTCTGCGCCTATTGCATCATCCCCCACGTGCGCGGCGGCATCCGCAGCCGGGCGGTGGCGGACGTGGCGGCGGAGGCCCGGCGGTCCTTCCTGGATGTGATCCGCGCGGTGCACGCCCTGCCCGGGGTGGAACGCATCCGCCTGGGCAGCCTGGAGCCGGTGATCGCCACGGCGGAGTTCGCCCAGGCCCTGGGGCAGCTGCCCAAGGTGTGCCCCCAGTTCCACCTGGCGCTGCAGAGCGGCTGCGACACCGTGCTGCGCCGCATGCGCCGGCGATATGATACCGCGGCCTTCCGGGAGAGCGCGGCGGCGCTGCGGGCGGTGTTCCCGGATTGCGCGCTGACCACCGATATCATGAGCGGCTTCCCCGGGGAGACTGAGGCGGAGCACCGGCAGTCCCTGGACTTCTGCCGGGAGATCGCCTTCAGCCGCATGCACGTTTTTCCCTACAGCGAGCGGCAGGGCACCCCGGCGGCGGAAATGCCAGGCGCGGTACCAAAGCCCATTCGGGAGGCCCGCGCCCGGGAGCTCATCGCCCTGGGGCGCGATATGGCCCGAACCTACGGGCAAAGCCAGATCGGCAGCGTGCGCAGCGTGCTCTTTGAAACCTGCGAGGAGGGCGCGGCCGCCGGCTATACCATGGAGTACATGCGCTGCCTGTGCCCCGGCGCGCTGCCCGGCGAGACCCACGACGTGCGCATCACCGGCTTCAGCCGGGATACCTTTACCGGAGAAATCATAAAATGAAAGGATGAAAAAAACATGGCGGACTGTATCTTTTGCAAAATCATCAGCGGCGATATCCCCAGCACCAAGGTATATGAGGATGAATACGTTCTGGCCTTCCGGGATATCAACCCCATGGCCCCCACGCATGTGGTGATCATCCCCAAGCGCCACGTGCAGAGCATGAACGAATTTGAGAACCTGACCGAAAAGGAGCAGCTGGCCATCCTGCACGCCTGCAAAAAGGTGGCGGAGCTCGAGGGCATCGATCAAACCGGCTACCGCGTGGTAAGCAACTGCGGCCCGGACGCCGATCAGAGCGTGCAGCACCTGCATTTCCACGTGCTGGGCGGCGGCAAGCTCAGCGCGCGGCTGGCCTGACCGCTGGATCCAGAAGTATGACAGAAATGTAAAGCTGTATAATACACACACGGTCGCCATCCGCCGTTTTTACGGCGTGTGCCAAGGCGAGATAGGCGAAGGGAGGGAAAACAAGTGTCTGAAGTACGTGTCAAGGAAAACGAATCCTTGGAAAGCGCTCTGAAGCGTTTCAAGCGCCAGTGCGCCCGCGCCGGCGTCATGGCCGAGGTTCGTAAGCGTGAGCATTATGAGAAGCCCAGCGTGAAGCGCAAGAAGAAGGCGGAAGCCGCTCGGAAGCGCCGCTACTGAGCCACACATCAAAACCCCCGTCCGCAAGGACGGGGGTTTTGTGTATGGAGATCATTAGGCTCTTCACGTAAAGCTATACTAATCTCTGATTGAAACAAGACACCGAAAAGCAGAAAATCAATTTTCCCCGTCCCCGGAGCGCAGGCCCCGAGGGCGGGGTTTTTGTATACTCTTTATTCTGAGAGTGGAGAGATGTTAGTTATTAGTTATCAGTTTTCAGTTATTAGTGGACTATATAACTCTTAACTCTAAACTCTATGCCTTGCGCGTCAATACTCAAACGCGCCCTCGAACACCTGGGTCACCTGGCCGCGGAGGCGGATGCGCTCCTCGGTATAATTGACGGTCAGATCGCCGCCGGCCAGCTTGACGATGATATCGCGGCCCGCCTCGCACAGGCCCAGCTTCACCGCGGCGGCCACCACGGCGCAGGCGCCGGTGCCGCAGGCCAGGGTTTCTCCGTTGCCGCGCTCCCACACGCGCATGCGCAGGGTGGTGCGGTTGATGAGGCGCACAAACTCGGTATTGACGCGCTCCGGGAAGATGGGCGCGTACTCAAACTGCGGGCCGATCTGTTCGATATCGATGCCGTCGATGGCGTCGCAGAACACCACGCAGTGGGGATTGCCCACCGACAGGCAGGTGGCGGTATACGTCTGGCCGCCGATCTCGATCTCCCGGGCGATGACGGTCTCCCAGGGGGCGTCCACCGGCACAGCGGCGGCGGCAAAATCGGCCCTGCCCATATCCACGGCCACGGAGTGCACCTTGCCATCCCGCAGGTGCGTCGGCGATATCGGATTTTTCGATCAGCACGATGCCGTCGCCGCCGATGCCGTAGTGCGGCGCGCACAGCTGCACGCACAGCGATTCCGGGCAGGTGATGCGGCCGTCAAGGTTTTCGATAAAGATATAATCGTTGCCGCAGGAGTGCATCTTGACGAAGGGGATGCGCTGGTGCCATTTGCGCATATGGTTGATATCAATGAGCTCGATGTTCTGCTCGGTAAAGCGGCTCTCCATGATATCGGCCAGCGCGCCGGCGGTATCCAGGCTGGTCAGGCAGGGGATGCCCAGCTGCATGGCCTTGCGGTGCAGCACGGTATAATCGCCCACCGTTTCATCCTTCACCGCGCCGGTGTACACGATGTAGTGAATGCTGCCGTCCTCCATGAGGCCGGTGATCTGATCGCTGCCGGCGGCGTTCTCCACGGCGGTGACCGGGATGCCCAGGCTGCCGATGGCCGCCGCGGTGCCGCCGGTGGCGTACAGCGTCAGGCCCAGATCGTACAGCCGCTTGGCCAGGCCGATGATCTCCTGATAATCGTTCTCCTCCACGCTGAGCAGCGCGCCGGTCTTTTCCCGGCTGTGGGGCGAGGGCACGCGCAGCCCGGAGGCCGTCAGGCCCTTGAACAGCGCCTCGGCGGGCGTCTTGCCGATGCCCAGTACCTCGCCGGTGGACTTCATCTCCGGCCCCAGGATGCTGTTGGCGTCGGTGAGCTTTTCAAAGCTGAACACGGGCACCTTGACGGCGGTATAGGGCGGCGTGCGGTACAGGCCCGAGCCGTAGCCCAGATCGATGAGCTTTTCCCCCAGCATGACCCGGCTGGCCAGATCCACCATGGGCACCTTGGTCACCTTGCTGATGTAGGGCACGGTGCGGCTGGCCCGGGGATTGACCTCGATGACGTACAGCTCGTCCTCGTAGATCAGGTACTGGATGTTGACCAGCCCCTTGGTGCCCAGGGCCAGGGCCAGCTTCTCGCTGCAATCGCAGATCTTTTTGAGGAAGATATCGTTCAGGTTATAGGGCGGATAGACGGCGATGCTGTCGCCGCTGTGCACGCCGGCGCGCTCGATATGCTCCATGATGCCGGGGATCAGCACATCCACGCCGTCGCTGATCACATCCACCTCCAGCTCGATGCCGGGCAGGTACTGATCGATGAGCACCGGGTTTTCGATGCCCCCAGCCAGGATGCGGCGCATGTAGGCCACGGTCTGCTCCCGGCTGCGGCTGATGGTCATGTTCTGCCCGCCGATCACGTAGCTGGGCCGCAGCAGCACGGGATAGCCCAGAGCCTCCGCGGCCGCCACCGCCTCCTCCAGGGTGCGGGCGCTGCGTCCCTTGGGACGGCGGATGCCAAACTTCTCAAGCAAAGCGTCAAACCGCTCCCGGTCCTCCGCCACGTCGATGGACTCCGCGCTGGTGCCCAGGATCGGGATGCCGTGGCCGTCCAGGAAGCCGGTGAGCTTGATGGCGGTCTGGCCGCCGAAGGCCACCACCACGCCGATGGGCTGCTCCACGGCGATGATGCTCATCACATCCTCGGGATACAGGGGCTCAAAGTACAGCCGGTCGGCGGTATCGTAATCGGTGGACACCGTTTCCGGGTTGTTGTTGACGATCACCACGTCGTACCCCATCTCCCGCAGCGTCCATACGCAGTGCACCGAGCTGTAATCAAACTCGATGCCCTGGCCGATGCGGATGGGGCCGGAGCCCAGCACCATCACCACGGGCCGTCCGCTGCGCTTTAGGGCGCGGCTCTCGCAGGCGGCGTCGGTGCAGGAGTAAAAGTAGGGCGTCTCCGCGGCGAACTCCGCGCCGCAGGTATCCACCATTTTATAGCTCAGCTGCCAGCCGGGCAGGTTTTCCCGGCCGGAAAGGCGCTTCAGGGCAGCGTCGGGATAGCCCAGGCGCTTGGCGCGGGCGTAATCGGCGTCGGACAGGCCGTCCTTTTCCATTTTCTGCTCAAAGGCCGCCATGGCCTGCAGCCTGTACAGAAACCAACGGTCAATCTTCGTAATTTCAAAGATCTCGTCCGGGGTCATGCCGGCCTTCAGCGCCTCAAACACCGTAAACAGCCGGTGATCATCCTGGGCAGCCAGCCGCTCCGCCAGGGGGCGGGCGCTCAGGGGCGCGGCGTTCAGGGTATCCAGGCCGATTTCCGCCCCGCGCACCGCCTTCATCAGCGCCTCCTCGAAGCTTTGGCCGATGGCCATCACCTCGCCGGTGGCCTTCATCTGGGTGCCCAGCTTCCGGCTGGAGCCCTGGAATTTATCAAAGGGCCACTTGGGGAACTTGACCACCACATAATCCAGGGTGGGCTCAAAGCAGGCGCAGGTTTTGCCGGTGATATCGTTGGCGATCTCATCCAGGCTGTAGCCCAGGGCGATGCGCGTGGTGATCTTGGCGATGGGATAGCCCGTGGCCTTGCTGGCCAGGGCGGAGGAGCGGCTCACGCGGGGATTGACCTCGATAACGGCGTACTCAAAGCTATCCGGATTGAGGGCAAACTGGCAGTTGCAGCCGCCCACGATGCCGATGGCGCTGATCATCTCCAGGGAGGCGGAGCGCAGCATCTGGTATTCCTTATCGGAGAGCGTCAGCGCTGGGGCCACCACCACGCTGTCGCCGGTGTGCACGCCCACGGGGTCCACGTTTTCCATGGAGCAGACAGCGATCACGTTGCCCAGGGCGTCGCGCATGGTTTCAAACTCGATTTCCTTCCAGCCGGCGATGCACTTTTCAACCAATATCTGGGTAATGGGGCTCAGATCCAGGCCGCTGCGGGCGATAACGCGCATCTCGCTTTCATCGTTGGCGATGCCGCCGCCGGTGCCGCCCAGGGTATAGGCCGGGCGCACGATGACGGGATAGCCGATCTTCTGCGCCGCGGCGAGCGCCTGCTCCAGCGTTTCGGCGATCTCGCTGGGCACGCAGGGCTGGCCGATCGCGCGCATGGTATCGCGGAACCGCTCCCGGTCCTCGGCCTTCTCGATGGCCTCAATGGGCGAGCCCAGCAGGCGCACGCCGTACTTTTTGAGGGTGCCGTCGCGGCTCAGCTGCATGGCCAGGGTCAGCGCGGTCTGGCCGCCCAGGCCCGCCAGCAGACCGTCCGGGCGCTCCTTTTCGATGATGCGGGCCACGCACTCCGGCGTCAGCGGCTCCAGGTAGATCTCGTCCGCCAGGTGCTGATCGGTCATGATGGTGGCGGGGTTGGAGTTGACCAGCACCACGTTGACGCCCTCCTGGCGCAGCACGCGGCAGGCCTGGGCCCCGGCGTAATCAAATTCCGCCGCCTGGCCGATCACGATGGGGCCGCTGCCGATGACCAGCACTTTGCGGATGCTCAAATCCTTAGGCACGGCGCACACCTCCCATCATGGCGATGAATCGATCGAACAAAAACCCGGTATCCTTGGGGCCGGAGCAGGCCTCCGGGTGGAACTGCACGGTAAAGCAATGATAATCGGGGTAGGCCATGCCCTCGCAGCTGCCGTCGTTGGCGTTGACGAAGGTTTGCCGCCCCACGCCGTTCAGGCTGTCCGCCACCACGGCGTAGCCATGGTTCTGGCTGGTGATCCAGGTGCGCCCGGTGGTCAGATCGCGCACGGGCTGATTGCCGCCGCGGTGGCCGTACTTGAGCTTGACGGTATCGCCGCCCAGGGCCAGGGCGGTGAGCTGATGCCCCAGGCAGATGCCGAACACCGGCTTTTGCCCCAGCAGCTTTTTGATCTCGGCGATGCAGCCGGTATTCTCCTTGGGATCGCCGGGGCCGTTGCTGAGCATGATGCCGTCGGGATCCTCGGCCAGCACCGTTTCCGCGGGCGTGGCGGCGGGCCAGACGGTGACCCGGCAGCCCCGGGCCTGGAGGGAGCGGATGATGTTGCGCTTGGCGCCGTAATCCAGCAGCGCTACGCGGTATTTTTCCCCGCCCTCAGCGGGATAGACCTGCTTTTCCGCGCAGGTGACGCTCTTTACCGCATTGACAACGGCAAAATTCCGGATGGCGGACAGATCGCCGGGCACGGCGTCGCAGATCATGGCGTTCATCACGCCCTCCTCCCGGGTGATCCGCACGATCTCCCGGGTATCCACGCCGCACAGGCCGGGGATGCCCTGCCGCTTTAAGTAATCATCCAGCGCGTACTGGCTGCGGAAGTTAGAAGGCGTATCGCACAGCTCCCGCACGATATAGCCGAACAAGGCGCTTTTGCCCTCAAAATCCTCCTCGATCACCCCGTAATTGCCGATCAGCGGAAAGCTGTGGGTGACGATCTGCCCGTAATAGCTGGGATCGGTGAGCGTTTCCAGATACCCCACCATGCCGGTGGTGAACACCAATTCCCCGATACGCTCAACAGGGGCGCCGATACGGCGTCCCTCAAAGATTTGCCCGTTGCTCAGTACAAGATAGGCCATATGCATATGCTCCTGACGGTAAACAGATTGAAGCCCGCCGCCCTTGACAGCGCAGGCTGCCTTGCGTATAATAAGGACAGGGAGTTGGTTACTTCGCAGAGCTTTATCGCCTGCCGGCGATAAATGCGCAAAGCCACCGCGTACTGCAATACACGGTGGCTTTTCTCATGGCTTAACGATGGTTTTTATCGTTGAAGATTTCAAACATCTTCAGCACGAGTGTCACAACTGCGATACAAATCATGACGATTTCATACGCACTCATGTACATCACCTGCCTTCCTTTGCAGTCCGGCAGGCTCAAGCTCCGCGTATTGGCTCCCTGTCCGCCGGTCGATCGCTCGATCGGCTTTTTTATTATAAAGGGAGCAGAGCGAAAGGTCAAGATTCAAGTCAGCGTGGCGGCCATGACAGCCTTGATGGTGTGCATGCGGTTTTCGGCCTCGTCAAACACGATGGATTGCGGGCCCTCAAACACATCGTCGGTGACCTCCATGGCGGTGAGGCCGTATTTTTCATGGATCTGGCGGCCGATGGTAGTGTTCAGATCGTGGAAGGAGGGCAGGCAGTGCATGAAGCGGCACTGGGGCCCCGCCAGCTGCATCAGACCGGCGTTGACCTGGTAGGGAGAAAGATCGCGGATGCGCTCCTGCCAGACCTCCTCCGGCTCGCCCATGGACACCCATACATCGGTATAGATCACATCCGCGCCCGGCACGGCCATGGCGGGATCCTCGGTAAAGCCGATGGAGGCGCCGGTTTTGCGGGCGATATCCTGGCAGGTTTCGATCAGCGCCGGATCGGGGAAATACTTGGCCGGGGCGCAGGCCACAAACTGCAGGCCCATCTTGGCGCAGCCCACCATCAGGCTGTTGCCCATGTTATAGCGGGCGTCGCCCATGTACACCAGCTTTTTGCCCCCGAGGGCGCCAAAATGCTCCCGGACGGTCAAAAAATCGGCCAGGATCTGGGTAGGATGGAATTCGTTTGTCAGGCCGTTCCACACCGGGACGCCGGAGAAGCGCGCCAGATCCTGCACGATCTGCTGGCCGTAGCCCCGGTACTCGATGCCATCATACATGCGGCCCAGCACCCGGGCGGTATCGGCGATGCTCTCCTTTTTGCCGATCTGGCTGCCGCTGGGGTCCAGATAGGTGGTGTGCATGCCCAGGTCCGCCGCCGCCACCTCAAAGGCGCAGCGGGTGCGGGTGCTGGTTTTTTCAAAGATCAGGGCGGCGTTCTTCCCCGCGCACAGGCGGTGATCCGCGCCGGCCTTCTTTTTTTGCTTCAGCTCCGCCGCCAGATCCAATAAGCCGCCGATCTCCTCCGGCGTAAAATCCAGCAGCGTCAAAAAGGAACGACCCTTCAGGTTCATTGTATGCCCCTCCGTATTAAAGTACCTTGGATAAGAAGCTGCGCAGCCGCTCTGATTTGGGCGCGCCGAAAATCTCCGCCGGGGTGCCCTGCTCGGCGATGACGCCGTCGTCCAGGAAGATCACCCGGCTGGCCACCTCCCGGGCAAAGCCCATCTCGTGGGTGACCACCACCATGGTCATGCCGGTGCGGGCCAGGGTTTTCATCACGTCCAGCACCTCGCCCACCATCTCCGGGTCCAGGGCGCTGGTGGGCTCGTCAAAGAGCAGCACCTCCGGCTGCATGCACAGGGCGCGGACGATGGCCACGCGCTGCTTCTGGCCGCCGGACAGCTGGGCCGGATAGGCGTTGGCCTTGTCCTGCAGGCCCACGCGGGTCAGCAGCTCCAGCGCCTTCTTTTCGGCCTCCTCCTTGTTCATCAGCCCGGTGCGCACCGGGGCCAGGGTCAGGTTTTTAAGGATGGTCATATTGGGGAACAGATTAAAATGCTGGAACACCATGCCCATCTTCTGGCGCATCTTGTTGATATCGGTTTTGGGATCGGTGATGGATACGCCGTCAAAGAGGATCTCGCCGGAGGTGGGCTCCTCCAGCAGGTTCAGGCAGCGCAGGAAGGTGCTCTTGCCGGAGCCCGAAGCGCCGATGATCACCACGCACTCGCCGGGATGAATGTGCTCGGATACGTTGTTCAGCACGGTGAGCTCGCCAAACTTTTTGCACAGGTTTTTAACGACGATCACTGGCGCGCAGCCTCCTTTCAAAAATACCCAGCAGCCAGGTGAACAGCATGACCAGCACCAGATAGATGGCCGCCGCGCCCAGGAAGGGGAACATGGCCTCGTAGGTACGGCTGATGACGCCGCGGGCGGCGTAGATCAGCTCCTTGCCGCCGATGACGCTGATCAGCGAGGTATCCTTGAGCAGCACGATAAACTCGTTGCCAAGGGCCGGCAATATGGCCTTGACCGCCTGGGGCACAATGATGAACCGCATGGTATCGGTATAGCCCAGGCCCAGGCTGCGCCCGGCCTCCATTTGCCCGGCGTCCACGCTCATCAGGCCGCCGCGGATGATCTCGCTGGTATACGCGCCGCTGTTGATGCCCAGCGTCAGCGCGCCCACCAGGGCAAAATCCTTGCTGCTGGCAAAGATGACGAAGCCCATGATCATCAGCTGCACCATCATGGGGGTGCCGCGGATCACCGTGACGTAGATGTTAAAAATAAAATTGATCACGCCCAGGAAAAAGTTTTTGTGGCCCGGGCGCTGCTGGTCGTGGGCCGTGCGCACGGTGGCCACGATCAGGCCCAGCACGATGCCGATCAGCAGGGCGATGGCGGTCACGTACAGCGTGGTCTGCACGCCGTTCAGATACTGCTTCCACCGGTCCTTGTAGATGAAGGCCTGATAAATATAGACGTACAGCCGCTGCCAGATGGTCACCGGCTCGCCGGCGGTCACCAGCGCCTTCAAGCTTTCATAGAGCTCCAAGCAAACACCACCTTATGAACGTTCAAGCGGGCACAGAGCGCGATGGACGTGCCCTGTGCCCGATGTTTAACACTGCGGGTTTTTTACGTGGGATTGAATCACTTGCTATACCATTCGTTGATGATGTTTTCCACGGTGCCGTCAGCGATCAGCTCCTGCAGGGCGGCGTTCAGGGCCTCCAGCAGGCCGGTATCCTGCTTGTACACGCCGAAGGCGTAGCTTTCCACGTCGAAGGTGGTCTCCACCATGGTCAGCTCGGGATGCTGGGCCACATAGGCGTTGCCCACGGGGCCGTCCAGCACGATGCAGTCCACCTGGCCGTTGAGCAGGGCCTGGAAGGCCAGAGAGTAGGTATCATACGCGGTGACGATCTCCTCGCCGAAGGTATCCTCGCACAGGTCCTGACCGGTGGTGCCGGCCTGAACGCCGATGCTCTGCTCGCCCAGGTTATCCATGGTGATGCCCGCGTCGGCCTTGAACACGATGGCCTGCTTGATATCCACATAGGTATTGGTGAAATCGAACCAGGTGCTGCGCTCGATGGCCTTCTCGCCGGTGGCGGTCACGCCGGACACCACCAGGTCGGTTTTGCCCAGCTGGGCGGCCAGCAGCGCGGAGGTGAAGTCCATGGGAACGGCTTCCACTTCAACGCCCAGCTTTTCGCCGATCAGGGCCATGATGTCGGGCTCGATGCCGATGATATTGTCCTCGTCGTCGCGGCTCTCAAAGGGCGGGAAATCGGGGCTGGTGGCATAGGTGATCTTGCCCGCTTCGATGGTGGTGAAGGCGGCCTCGGCGCCGGCGGTGGCCAGCAGGGCCAGGGACAGAGTCAGCGCGATCAGGATGGCAGCAAACTTTTTCATTTTCATATCTCCTTTTCTAATCGGGTCGATGGAGAAAACAGGCTGGGTGTATATGAAGCGCCGGGGCGCTTACTTTTGGTTCTTTTTATCCACCATGGCCTGCACGGCGATGGGCAGACCGTAAAGGTTGATGAAGCCCGCCGCCTGGCTCTGGTCGTAATCGCTCTCGCCGAAGGTGGCGATGGACTCGCTGTACAGGCTGTAGGGGCTCTCCACGCCGGCCTTGATGATGTTGCCCTTGTAGAGCTTGAGCTTCACCGTGCCGGTAACCTTCTCCTGGGTCTTGTTGACGAAGGCGGTCAGCGCCTCGCGCAGGGGGGTGAACCACTGGCCGTTGTACACCAGCTCCGCAAAGGTGATGGACAGGCGCTGCTTTTCATGCAGGGTCATCTTATCCAGGCAGATGCTCTCCAGCGCCTCGTGAGCGCGGTAGAGGATGGTGCCGCCGGGAGTCTCGTACACGCCGCGGCACTTCATGCCCACCAGACGGTTCTCCACGATATCGATGATGCCGATGCCGTTCTGGCCGCCCAGCTGGTTGAGCTTTAAGATGATCTCCTTGGCGCTCATGGCCTGGCCGTCCAATGTCACGGGCTTGCCCTGATCAAAGCCGATGGTCACATAGGTGGGGGCGTCGGGCGCCTGGATGGGAGATACGCCCATCTCCAGGAAGCCGGGCTTTTCATACTGGGGCTCGTTGGCGGGATCCTCCAGATCCAGGCCCTCGTGGCTCAGGTGCCACAGGTTCTTATCCTTGCTGTAATTGGTCTCGCGGTTGATCTTGAGGGGGATGTTGTGCGCCTCGGCGTAATCGATCTCCTCCTCGCGGCTCTTGATGGTCCACTCCCGCCAGGGGGCGATGATGGGCATATCAGGGGCGAAGTGCTTCACCGCCAGCTCGAAGCGCACCTGGTCGTTGCCCTTGCCGGTGCAGCCGTGGCAGATGGCGTCCGCGCCTTCCTTGAGAGCGATCTCCACCAGGCCCTTGGCAATGCAGGGACGGGCGTGGCTGGTGCCCAGCAGATAATCCTCGTAGATCGCCCCGGCCTGCATGGTGGGAACGATGTATTCGTCCACGTACTCGTCGGTCAGATCCAGCACGTACAGCTTGCTGGCGCCGGTCTTGATGGCCTTCTCCTCCAGGCCCTCCAGCTCATCGCCCTGGCCCACGTTGCCCGATACGGCGATGACCTCGCAGTTGTTGTAGTTCTCCTTGAGCCACGGTATAATAATGGAGGTATCCAAACCTCCGGAATACGCCAGTACAACCTTCTTGATGTCCGCCTTGTTCATGCGGTGTTGCCTCCCTTGAAAGATTATGCAATATTTATACTACTTATGCATTGATTTGTCAAGGTTTTTCCTCGGAAAATACAATGCAAGTGCAATCCTATACATTTTAGCCGATTTTGGCCGATTCATTTCCAATCCGTACATCAATTTTTGTTCACATACAAAAGCGCGCATGCATAAAGCCGCGCGCTTTTGCATAATTCCCTTACTTTTCCCCGTTCAGCTGCTCCCGCACCCAGGCGATCTGCCGCTCCACGGAGGCCACGCAGGTGCCGCCCTCGCTGATGCGGCGGCGCACGCAGGCGTCCAGATCCACGGCGTCGTACACGTCCTGATCAAACAGATCGCTGAACTGCCGGTATTCCGCCAGGGGCAGCGTTTCCAGCACGCAATCCCGGGCGATGCACGCCGCCACGATGCGGCCGGAGATCTTGTAGGCGTCCCGGAAGGCCATGCCGCGGCCCACCAGGTAATCGGCCAGGTCGGTGGCGTTGATGAAGCCCTGCTGGGCGGCGCGGCGCATGTTTTCCGGCCGCACGCGCATGGTGGCGATCATGCCGGCAAACACGTCCAGGCACATTTTAACGGTGTCGCAGGCGTCGAACACCGGCTCCTTGTCCTCCTGCATATCCTTGTTATAGGCCAGAGGCAGGCCCTTCATGGCGGTGAGCAGACCCATCAGGTCGCCGTACACCCGGCCCGTTTTGCCCCGCACCAGCTCCGCCATATCGGAGTTCTTCTTCTGGGGCATGATGGAGGAGCCGGTGGTAAAGGCGTCGCTGAGCTCCACATAGCGGAATTCCCAGCTGGTCCACAGCAGCATCTCCTCGCTGAAGCGGGAAAGGTGCATCATTAAAATGGAAAGATCGCCCAGCATCTCCAGGCAAAAATCCCGGTCCGATACGCCGTCCATGCTGTTCAGGCAGATCTCCTCCAGCCCCAGCTGCGCCGCCTCAAACCGGCGGTCGGTAGCATAGGTGGTGCCCGCCAGGGCGCAGCTGCCGATGGGCGATACGCCCATGCGTCGCCGGGCGTCCCGCAGGCGGTCCATATCCCGCAGCAGCATCATGGCGTAGGCCATCAGATGATGGCCGAAGGTCACCGGCTGCGCCCGCTGCAGGTGGGTATAGCCCGGCAGGATATCGGCCTTGTGGGCCTCCGCCTGGTCGGCCACGGCGCGGATCAGCCCGGCAATTTTATCCAGGATCTCGTCGGTCTCATCCCGCAGGTAGAGCCTCAGATCCAGCGCCACCTGATCATTGCGGCTGCGGGCGGTGTGCAGGCGCTTGCCGGCCTCGCCGATGCGCTGGGTCAGCACCTGCTCCACAAACATATGGATGTCCTCGCATTCCGGATCGATGGAAAGGGCGCCGCTCTCCAGATCGGCCAGGATGCCCCGCAGCCCCGCGTCGATGGCCGCGGCGTCCTCCGCGCTGATGATGCCCTGCTTTTTGAGCATTTCGGCATGCGCCAGGCTGCCGGTGATATCCTGCCGGTACATGCGGCTGTCAAAGGAGATGGAAGAGTTGAAATCGTCCGCCAGCTTACTGGTTTCGCCCGCCGTGCGGCCCGCCCACAGTTTCGCCATATTTGCCTCCGTCGTATATTAAATCGTAATTGAATTGGCCGCCTTTTTCTCCGGCAGCTGGCTGAGGATCACCGCGGCCAGCACCAGCCCGCAGCCGATCAGCTCCCGCCCGGTCATGGTTTCCCCCAGCAGCAGCGCGCCGAAGATCACCGAGAACACCGATTCCAGGCTCATGATCAGCGACGCCAGCGCCGGCGGCGTGCGCCGCTGGCCCAGGATCTGCAGCGTATACGCAATGCCGCAGGAGAACACGCCGGTATACAGGATGGCCACCCGCGCATCCCACAGCTGGACCAGCGCGGGGTGCTCCAGGATCAGCCCCAGCGGCAGCGGCAGCAGCCCCGCCACCAGGAATTCAAAGCAGCTCAGCGCGATGCCGTCGCATTCCGGCGCAAACCGGTCGATGGCCAGAATCTGCAGGGAAAAGAGCAGCGCGCAGGCGATAAGCAAAAGCTCGCCCGCCGAGATCGTGAGGCTGCTGATGGAGGAGAGCAGGTACAGCCCCGCCAGCGCCAGCGCCACGCCGATCCAGGTTTTTTTGCCCGTGCGGCGGCCCAGAAAGATGCCCAGCACCGGCACCAGCACCACGTACAGCGCCGTGATGAACCCGGCCTTGCCGGCGTTCACCGTGGTCAGGCCGATCTGCTGCAGGGTGCTGGCCGCCATCAGCGGCAGGCCGCAGCCCAATACCGCCTTCAGCGAGGGCATGCGGAAATCCCGTCCCAGCTTTCTTCTGCGCCAGAGCACGATGGGCAGCAGCGTCAAAAAACCCAGCAGCGTGCGCACCGCCTGGAAGGTGAGGGGGCCCACAAAATCCATGCCGTACCGCTGCGCCACAAACGCCGTGCCCCAGATCAGCGCCGTCAAAAGCAGCAGCAGGCTTCCGCTTGCGTTTTTCATGCCGTTGATTCTACCATACCCCGCAGCCTTTTACAACCCCGCGGGGGCCGGCGCTGTGTTCTCTTTTTGGTTTTGTTCTTGCCATGGCCCCGCATCCTGTGCTATAATGGTTTTCAGTCAAAAATGACCCCGAATTCTGAAAGGAGTTTTCCCGCATGAAATCAACGTTTTCCCGCATGATCGCCTTTGTGCTGTGCCTGGTGCTCAGCCTGTCCGTGGCCGTCTTCGCCCTGGCCGAGAGCGCCGCTCCCGCCGCCGGCGCCGCCGACGCCGCCGCCGCCACCGCGGAGCAGCAGCCCGTCAGCACCGTGGCCGCCCTGATCGGCACCTTCCTGCCCATGGTGCTGATCGTGGTCGTGTTCTACTTCTTCCTGATCCGTCCCCAGCGCAAAAAGGACAAGAAGGTCAAGGAAATGCTCGCCGCCCTGAAGGTGGGCGACCGCGTATGCACCATCGGCGGCATGTACGGCACCATCACCAACATCCGCGATGAGAACACCGTCACCCTGGCCCTGGGTCCCCAGGAAGTGCCCGTGGTGTTCGCCCGCTGGGCCATCCGCAGCGTGGAGGATATCAGCGTGGAGAACGAATCCGAAGTGCTGGCCTAAAGCCGCCAACGCATAAAAAAAGGGCGCTGATCCGGCGCCCTTTCTTCATGCAGTCATCATAAGATAAAACGAGGTAAAAGCAAATGCGTACCGAAGCCCTGGTCAAAATGGATACCAAAACATTGGTGCAGTGCGCCCTGTGCACCGCGCTGATCGCCATCTGCAGCTGGATCAACATCCCTGCCACCGTGCCCTTTACCCTGCAGACCTTCGCCGTGTTCCTGACCTGCGATCTGCTGGGCGGGGCGGCGATCTTCCCGGTGCTTCTGTACATGCTGCTGGGCGCCATCGGCGTGCCGGTATTCGCCGGCTTCAGCGGCGGCATCGGCACCCTGCTGGGCCCCACGGGCGGCTACATCCTGGGCTTTGTGGGCATCGTGATCTGCATGGTGGCCTGGAAAAAGCTGATGGCCGGCCGCTTCCCCCTGGTGGGCATGATCGCGGGCCTGGCGGTCTGCTATCTGTTTGGCACCGTATGGTTCATCCGGGTGTACGCCAGCAACGGCAACGCCGTCTCCTTCGGCCAGGCGCTGGGCTGGTGCGTGATCCCCTACCTCATCCCCGACGGCATCAAAATCGTGCTGGCCCGCCTGATCGGCAGCCGCGT
>CADAHU010000050.1 GCA_902787835.1 uncultured Eubacteriales bacterium | reverse complement strand
AACCAGAACACAGGAAAAATCCCGCAAAACCAAGCTTGCTCGGTTTTGCGGGATTTTTCCTGTGTTCAGCGGTGCGCTTTGCGCACCGCGCGGCCAGCGTAGCTGGCCCTGTCCGGGGCCTTCCGGCCCGCCCTCCGCTGAAAACCGGCCCAAGGGCAGGTTTTCCGGGCGCTACGGGCCCGGGAACGGTTGTAGGCGTTAAAGCCTGTTGGCGGAAAATCCAGAAGCAGGAGCGGAGACAAACGCAGCCTTCTTCGGTTCCTTCTTGGGCTCCAAGAAGGAACGCCCCCGTTCGTCCCCTCCCCGCCAAATCCCAATTTAACTGTCCATTATTGACTGGCAGAGGAGCATGCCGAATTAATTCCAAAAAAAGAAAGCGCCGGGCTGTGACGGGCCCGGCGGGAGGGAGGGGAAAGCGGATTATTCGGTACGCAGCGCGACCACGGGGTCCTTGCGCGCGGCCATCCGGGAAGGGATGGCTCCGGCGATGATGGTCAGCACCATGCTGATGATCACCAGGATTGCGGCGCCCCTCCAGGGCAGGATGGCGGCCACATTCACCTGGGTCAGGCTGCGGATGATGGCGTTGATGGGGAAGGTAAGGAGCCAGGTGACCAGCACGCCCAGCAGGCCTGCGCCCAGGCCGATGATCAGGGTTTCCGCGGTGAACACCCGGGAGATATCGCGCTTGGACGCGCCCAGCGCGCGGAGGATGCCGATCTCCTTGGTGCGCTCCAGCACGCTGATGTAGGTGATGATGCCGATCATAATGGAGGACACCACCAGCGATACCGATACGAAGGCGATCAGTACGTAGGAGATGGTATCCACGATATCGGTGACCGAACTCATCAGCTGGCCCACATAATCGGTATACTTGATCACCCGGCCTTCATGGCCTTCGGCGCGCATGCGCTCGTTGTAGGCGTCGATGAGAGATAGGATCTGCTCCTTGCTGGCAAAATCCTTCGGATAAATCTGGATGCGGGCGGGGCTATCCAGCTCCGCGGCGCTCAGCTTGCCCAGGTTGCCCTCGTAGGTGGTGTTGTTGCGCTGCTGCTGGCTCAGCCACTGGCGGACGAAGCCCAGCACCTGCTCCTCGCTCATCATGGACATCATGAGGCGGATGGAGGTCTTCTGATCGGCGGGCAGCGTATCCACGATCTGGTTCACCGTTTCCATGGTGACCTCGATCTCCTCGTTGCCGCGGAAGGGGAAGCCGGTGAATATATCGATCTGCGGCGCGGCCTTCTGCGCCAGCACGGCGGCGGTCTTGTTGTTGGCGGTGATCACGTATTCCAGCAGCTCGTGGGTATAGCCCACGCCGCCGGATACAAAGCTGGAAATCAGGGAGTTGCTGCTGCTCCGGGCAATGCCCGTAATTTTCAGGGGCAGCCCATCGGCCAGCACGCCGGCCAGGCGCTCGCTGTCATCGCCGATGTAGGAATACAGGATGCCGCCCTGATCGGGCTGGTACAGGTTGCCGGGCAGCACCAGCTTGAATTCCATGCCCAGCAGCTCATCGTAGCTGAAGCTGATATCCTCGGCGACCTCGTGGGGCAGGCCGGCCATCAGATCGGCAAACTGTCCGCTTACCTCGCTCTGATCCCGCAGGCCCAGGGTGTACAGCGTCAGATCGCTCAGATCGTAATTATCGCCCACCACCAGGAGCAGCTCGTCAAACTTCTCGGGCATATGGCCGGCCAGCAGCTCATAGCGGCTGTTGTCGCCCACCTGGCTCAGCTCAAAGAAGGCGTTCATATTGTAAAGGTTCATGGCCTGGGACATGCCGGAGATGCTGCTGCTGGCAGCCAGACCGGCAAAATCGCTCATCACGGAGGTGCTGGTCATGGTATCGATCACCGTGCTGGGGTTTACCTGCAGGGTGCCGCCCACGGCGTTTTCGTTGTAGATCATCAGGGTGGTATCGTATTCATACCCCACGCTGCTGATCAGCGGGTCCAGATCGCCGCTCTCTTCTATATAGGCCTTGAAGGCGGCCAGGTCGTTGTCCTCCACTTCCGAGATCATGGCGTTCAGGAACTGGCCCATGACGTTGCTGGAGTGGATGCGGCCATCGCTGCCGTCGTTCTCCTCGGATTGCGACAGTCCCAGCAGGGAGATCATCACGCCCGAGCGATCCATAGTTTCAGATTCGATGCTCAGGGGATAGAGGGCCAGCGTATCCTCCTCCACGTTTTTTATATAGGTATTAACGCCGTTGGACAGCGCCAGGATCAGCGCGATGCCGATGATGCCGATGCTGCCGGCCAGCGATACCAGGAAGGTGCGGCCCTTTTTGGTCATCAGGTTGTTGAGCGACAGCCGCAGCGCGGTGGCGAAGCCCATGGAGGTGCGGCCCGCCTCGGTATGGGCGGCGGCCTCCTCCTGGCCGTCGAAGGGCATGCTGTCGCCGGTAACGCGGCCGTCCAGCAGCCGCACGATGCGGGTGGCGTACTGATCGGCCAGGTCCGGGTTGTGGGTGACCATGATCACCAGCCGGTCCCGGGCGATCTCCTTGAGCGCTTCCATGATCTGCACGCTGGTCTCGCTGTCCAGCGCGCCGGTGGGCTCGTCGGCCAGCACGATCTCCGGATCGTTTACCAGGGCGCGGGCGATGGCCACGCGCTGCATCTGGCCGCCGCTCATCTCGCCGGGCTTCTTTTTCAGCTGATCGCCCAGGCCCACGCGCTCCAACGCTTTGGTGGCGCGCTCCCGGCGCTCCTTGGGGCTGACGCCCGATAGGGTCAGCGCCAGCTCCACGTTGCTCAGCACCGTCTGGTGGGGGATCAGGTTGTAGCTCTGGAATACAAAGCCCACGGAATGGTTGCGGTAGCTGTCCCAATCCTTGTCCTTGTACTGCTTGGTGCTGCGGCCTTTGATTTCCAGGTCGCCCGTGGTGTAGCGGTCCAGGCCGCCGATGATGTTCAGCAGCGTGGTTTTGCCGCAGCCGGAGGGCCCCAGCACCGCCACAAACTCATTCTGCCGGAAGGATATATCGATTCCCCGCAGGGCTTCCACCTTCAGACTGCCGGAGACGTACTCCTTGCGGACATCCTTCAGCGTGAGCATAGCACACGACCTTTCAAAGACTTAGTCAAGTCATTCTACCATAGAAAAGCGCATCAAAAATGAACAGTGTGTAAATTCTGCCGCCGTTTGCGAAAAAAGTTTCCGGACGGAAGGAAAAGAAATGAACGAAAAGCGCAGCAGAAAGGCAGCGAACCTTTCACAAAGTCCGCTGCCTCTTTAGTTCCCCTCCGCGCGGGAGGGGCTGATTCTTTTCTTTCCGTTCGTGCTTTACTGCTTTTCGTCCACGCCCAGCAGCATGCGGTCGTTGTCCAGGGCGCGGCCGCTGGCCTGGCGGAATTTGTCGGTCAGGTCGCGGATGGTCAGGCTGCTGCGCTCCTCGCCGGATACGTCGTAGATCACGCGCCCGCGGTCCATCATCAGCGTACGGTTGCCCAGCTCCAGGGCGCTTTGCATGTTGTGGGTGATCATCAGGCAGGTGAGGTGGTTGTCCTCCACAATGCTGCGGGTCAGGTTCAGCACCTTCTCGGCGGTGCCGGGGTCCAGCGCCGCGGTGTGCTCGTCCAGCAGCAATACCTGGGGCGTCTGATAGGTGGCCATCAGCAGGGTCAGCGCCTGGCGCTGGCCGCCGGAAAGCAGGCCCACGGGCGCCTTCATGCGGTCCTCCAGCCCCATGCCCAGCAGCGCCAGCCTGTCGCGGAAGGCGCGCTTATCGGCGGAGGTGATGCGGGAGAGCCACCCGCCCAGCCCGGCGGCCAGGTACAGGTTCTCCTCAATGCTCATATCCGGCGCGCTGCCGCGCATGGGATCCTGAAAGAGCCGGCCGATGCGCTTGGCGCGCTTGTGCTCCGGCATCATGGTGATGTTCTTTCCGTTCAGGTAGACTGCGCCGGTATCGGGCAGAAAGCTGCCGCAGATGGCGTTGAACAGCGTGGATTTGCCCGCGCCGTTGGCTCCGATGATGCTGACAAAATCGCCGGGATGCACGTGCAGCGTCAGGTGATCCAGGGCCAGCTTGGCGTCCGGCGTGCCGGGATTGAAGGTTTTGGATACGTCGTCCAGCCGCAGCATCAGACAGCCCCCCTTTCCCGCGATGCGCTCCAGCGCCGGCGCAGCAGGGGCAGCTGGCTCTTGAGGTACGGGGTGGAGATGGCCAGCACCACAATAATGGAAGAAACCGCCTTGAGCATGAAGGCCGGCATGTTGAGCCGCAGCGCCAGGGCGTATACCACGCGGAAGATGAACGCGCCCAGCACCGTGCCGATGGCCCGCAGGGGAATGCTCCTGCGGCCCAGGAAAACGCCGCCGATCAGCAGCGAGGCCAGCGCCACGGTGACCATGCCGCTGCCCATGTTGATATCAAAGGATTTTTGCTGCTGCGCCATCAGGCAGCCGGAAAGGCCGGTAAAGGCGTTGGCGATGCACAGGCCCACCGTGGTGGTAAAGGCCGGGTTGATGGAGGAGGAGCGCACCATATCGGCGTTGCTGCCCGTGGCGCGGATGGCCAGGCCCAGGCGCGTGCGCAGGAAAAAGCTCAGGAACAGAATCACCAGCGCCACCGCGATCAGCAGCACCACCAGCTTGAACTGGCCGCTCAGGGCCGTGCCGCTCAGGGCGTCCTTGGCCAGGGTGAAAACGGTGGGGGTCTTGTTCATGTTGAGCTGCGCCTTGCTGCCGGTCAGCGCCATGTTGACCGAGTACAGGCCGGTATTGACCACGATGCCCGCCAGCAGGCTCTGCACGCCCATGCGCGTCTGCAGCACAGCGGTCACCAGGCCGCTGATCATGCCGGCGCACATGGCCGCCGGCAGGGAAAGCCAGGGATGCCCGCTCAGGGCCACCAGCGTGCCCACCGCCGCGCCCAGGGTAAAGCAGCCGTCGGTGGACAGATCGCACACGTTCAGCATGGAATAGCTGAGGAAAAGGGCCAGTACGGTCAGCGCGTTGACCAGGCCCAGCTCCAGCGCGGTCTGTCCCAGGGTCAGGATCTTGTCAAAACTCATAAGTATGCGCTCCAATGAATATAATTAAACACAGACAGGGGCGGAAGGGAAGCCAGGAGGAGGGGCTTCCCTTCCGCTTTTCAGTTTGGGTTGCTTGGCGGTCAGTTGTTCAGATCGTCAAAGCTGTCGGCGGTGGTGATGGGCTGCACGCTGGTGCAGAAGGGGGCGAAGGCGGCGGCGATCTCATCGTAATTGTAGCCGATGGCCGCGCAGGTTTCGGTGTTGATGGTGGCGGTGCCGTTATCGAAGGTCATCACGGGCAGCACCGCGGGATCGATGCCGTCCAGCAGGATCTGGGCGATCATGTTGGCGGTCTCCACGCCCAGGTTGGCGTAATCCACGCCGTAGCCCAGGAAAGCGCCGTTCAGGGCGAAGCTGTCCGCGCCGGTGTAGTGGGGGATGCCGGCATCGGCCAGGGCTTCATAGATGGAAAGCTCGGCGGTCATGATGGTGTTGTCGGTGGGGGTGAACACAGCGTCCACGCCGTCGGCGATCAGGGCGTCGGCAGCGGCCATGACCTCGCCTACGTTGCTGCCGCCGTACTCCTTAAAGGCCACGCCCTTGGCGGTCAGGATCTCCTTGGCGGCGGCGATGGGGGCGGCGCTGGCGTCCTCGGCGCTGTTATACAGCAGGCCGATCAGATCGGCGTCGGGATCAGCGGCGAAGATCAGGTTGAACACGGCATTGGTATCAAGATAATCGGAGGTGCCGGTGATGTTGGCGCCGGGGGCCTCCAGGCTTTCCACCACGCCCGCGCCTACGGGATCGGAAACGGCGGCGAACACCACGGGGATCTTGTTTTCCTCGGTGGCGCCCTGCATGGCCATGGCCACGGGGGTGGCCACGCCCACCATCAGGTCCACGTCGTCGGCGATAAAGTTGGCGATGATCTGGTTCAGCAGGTCAAAATCGATGTTGCAGTTCTGCTCCTCGATTTCAAAGGTGACGCCCTTTTCGGCTTCGATGGCGGCCAGCTGGGCGCGGATGTTGGCGATGATCTGGTTCAGGGAAGCGTCGTCCACAAAGTTGCAGATGCCGATTTTGTAGCTTGGCTTTTCCTCGGCGGAGGCGAAGGCCGTCAGGGACAGGGTCAGGATCAGGGCGATCAGGAGGGCGGTCAGCTTTTTCATGGGGGATACCTGCCTTTCATAAAAATCTGTTTGTGCTGCGGTTGGATGGAATAAAAAACGCCCCGGCGCACTTATGCTGTGCGCTGAGGCGGTATTCCCGTGGTGCCACTCAGCTTCGTCCGGCTGCCCGGAACGCGCTTATTTCGCATACCCGTGATATGCGCCGCGCTGATAACGGGTGCGGTCCCCGTCGGCTGCTACTTGCGGATTTTGCGGAGCTTTGGGGGAAGCTTGTCCATTTGCTGGCGCTGTCCCATGTGCCCCGGCCCGCTTTCGGCCGCCCTCAGAAGTCCATTCGCCCGATCCGCTACCTGCCGCATTTCCACCGTCGGCGGCTCTCTGTAAGGGTCGATACCGGGTTACTTCTCTTCGTCAAAGGTTTGCTAAGATTATGTATAATTTATCATGCCTCGCTGCTTCTGTCAAGCGGAAAAACCTGGAAGTACAATCAAAATACAATGTAGGATCCGGGCGCTTTTTTGGCCGGCGGATCACTGGATCCTGCGGGCTCCGCCGCCGGGCGCTTCCGCCGCGGGCTCTGATTCTGCGGCCTCGGGCTGGGGCGGCGCTTCCGGCGCGGCAGGCTCGGCGGGCTTGGACGATGCAGGGGCTGAAGCGGTGGTGCGCAGCAGCGATTCCACCAGGTCGGATAAAACGGCGGCCCTGCCGGGGGCTTCGGTGTCGGCTTTTGGGGGCTGCGCGGCCGGAGCGTCCTTTTGCTTGCGGAAGGATTTTTGGGGTACGGGAGCCGGGGCGGCGGCCGCCTTGGGCGCGGGGATGCCGGCATCGGCGGTCACCTTCCGGCCGATGGTATCCATATCGGTGAAGCCCTGCTTGCGGATGCGTTCATCCATCCGCTTGGTTTCCTCCGCCACGCGGATATCCTGCTCCCGCAGGCGCTGCGCCTCCTTTTGGCGGGCCTCGGCCTCAAAGATCCCTTTCTCCAGCTTGTGGTTGTACAGGTTGGCGTAAACCAGCGCCACATGCCCCTTGTAATTGTAGATCAACTCCAGCAGGCCGGCCAGAAAGCCCACCCCAAAGCCGCCCCAGCCGTAGAGATCCTTCTGTTGCTGCGCGCCGATCATGGATACGGCGCCGGCCAGCGCCGACACGATGAGGGTGCCGATGCCCAGCACCATCCAGAACCGCTTGCCGATGCTGTGCCCGCGGAAAATCAGCAGGCTGCTGCAGGGCAGGATCAGGAAGGCGGCGACACAAATATAGATGCTTGCCAACGGCTGCATATAGTATTGGTAATGCATGTCCGATAACGTGAGGAGGGCGGCAAACAGCAGGATAAAGCAGTACACGAACAAAAGAAGCAGCCCGGATGCCCTGCCCATGTTATCCTTGATTTTGATGGGTTTCTTATTCCTGTTTTCCATGACTGCCTCCTGCGTTCAGCATGCCCAGGATCGTCTGCATGGGCAGATCGGGCATGCCGTTGATGGCGATGCTTCCATCCGGGCCGATGCGGAATTCCACGCGCTGCCGCGCGTTTTTGATATCGTTGAGGGAATAGCGGTCGGTGAGAAAGTGATACCGCTGGTTGCGGGAGCCGATCCAGGGACGGGAAAAATCCTGCTGCTCCAGGATAAAGGGGCCGTCCATCAGCAGATCGATCTGCCCGAGCAGCGCGTCGGTGGCCGGGTCGCGGCGGGCCCGCAGCTCCTCCAGCGTATAGCCGGTGAAGGCGGCCACCGAGAGCCCCTGCGCCCGGACGGCGGCGCACAGGGCGGCCAGCTCCCCGGGCTGCTCAAAGGGCTCCCCGCCCAGCAGCGTGACGCCCTCGATGCCGGGGGCAGCGTCAATGGCGGAAAGCAGCGCCTCCGCAGTCCATTCCTCGCCGCCCGCCGGATCCCAGGTTTCCGGGTTAAAGCAGCCCTTGCAGTGCCGGGAGCAGCCCTGCACCCACAGGCAGAAGCGCAGCCCCGGGCCCTCGGAGGCCGTTTTGGATACGATGCTGTGTATGCGCATGGCTTACACCAGCAGCGATATGGTGCGGGTGGCGTCCGCGTCCTCTTCGTCGCTTTCCACCACCCAGCCGTTCTCGCGGGCCTTCTCGTAGAGCTGGGCCACCATGGCGTCGCGCATGGCGCCGCGGTATACCTCCTGCAGCGCGCCGATCTGCGCGGATACCTTTTCGCAATAGGCGGCGTTCTTTACCGTCAGATCGTAGCAGCCGGTTTGGGGATTCATGGTAAAAATGTAATCCTCCAGCCGGTAGCGGGCGGTCACCGTGCCCAGCTTGTCGTTTTCATAAAGGGCGCATTCCCCGTTGCCGTCGTAGGCAGACAGGGCGCGGATCAGCAGCTCCTTGGAGGAAAAGAAGGTGGGTACCTCCAGCGTTTCGCTGCGCTTGGCCGCCCGGTGCGTTTTGCTCAGATCGATCACCACGCCGGCGGTGAGCCCCGCCAGGATGGTGACGGCCAGGGGCAGCGCCATGGCGGCAAAGGCGGAGGAGGCTGCGGTGGCGGCTGCGGCGGACTGGGCGGACGCGGTGACGGCGCTGCCGGTCGTGGTGGTCGTGGCAGCTGCAGTGCTGGTTGTGGTGGCTGCCGTGGCGGCGGAGCTGACGGCCGATGTGGTGATGCCGCTGACGGCGCTGCCGCTCATGGTTCCGGGAAAGGCGTAGGTGGGGATCATCCAGGAATAATAGGACATGGTTTTGCCTCCTTGCTGTGCCGCTTACAGGTGCAGGATGCGCCCTGCGCTCTGGCTCTGCTCGCCGTCCCGGCGGTAATTGGCCGATGTGGCCGATACAGCGCGGTTTTTGGCCCACTCGCGCAGCATCAGAATCTGCTCGCTCTGGGTTTTGGAGAGCGGCACGGTATCGTCCACCGCGTGGCGGAAATCGTCCAGCGTCACCCGGCGCTTTTCGGCGTACGCCTCAAACAGGGCGGAGACCACGATGGCCTCCAGCTCCGCGCCCACGAAGCCCTCCGTCCAGTCCGCCAGCTGGGAGTAGAACCGGCTGTCCCGGGACAGACCGGAGAGGGCGTCGCACATGCGCTTTTCGATGTGCAGGCGGAAGATCTCCTCCCGTTCCATTTTGGTGGGGAGATCCACAAAAAAGATCTCGTCAAACCGCCCCTTGCGCAATAGCTCCGGCTTCAGGGCGCTGATATCGTTGGCGGTGGCCAGGATGAACACCGTGGCGGTTTTTTCCTGCATCCAGGTCAGCAGCGTGCCGAACACCCGGGTGGAGGTGCCGCCGTCGTTGGAGGTGCCGGTGCCGGCCAGGCCTTTTTCGATCTCATCCACCCACAGCACGCAGGGAGCCATGGATTCCGCCGTCTGGATGGCGCGGCGCATGTTCTCCTCCGAGCTGCCCACCAGCCCGCTGTAAATGCGGCCCATATCCAGTTGGATCAGCGGCAGGCCCCAGCTGGCGCTCATGGTTTTGGCCACCAGGCTCTTGCCGCAGCCCGGCACGCCGGTGATCAGCACGCCCTTGGGCGCGGGCAGGCGGTACAGGGCGGCGTCCTGGCACCAGCTGTTGCGGCGCTTGCTCAGCCATTGCTTGAGCACGTCCAGGCCGCCCACGTCCGCCACGCTCAGGGAGCTGTCCACGTACTCCAGCAGGCCGTTCTTGCGGATGCTCTGCTTTTTTTCTTCATAGATGGTGGAGAGGATCTCCATGGATACGCTGCCCTGCTGCACGATGGCGCGGCAGAAGGCGTTTTCGGCCTCCAGGGCGGTCATGCCCAGGGCGCTGCGGGCGATCTCGCGCAGGTCCTCCGCGGTCACGTCGCAGCGGATCTGGTTTTCGCGGATCACCGCGCGGAAGATCTCCAGGATCTCGTCCTCCGCGGGCAGGGGAAAATCAAACACCGTGATTTCCTTCTGCATTTCCTCCGGGATCGCCAGCACAGGGGAGACAAAGATCACGTTTTTGGCGTACATGCTGGTGCGCAGCTGCTGCATCAGGTCGCGCAGCTTGCGCACGGTTTCGGCGGCGAAGCGCCGATCCTGCATAAAAACGTGAAAGTCCTTCAGGATGTATACGGCGTCCTCTTTGTCCTTGGAGATGTACTCCAGGGCGCGCAGCGCTTCGGTTCCGGGCGCGCCGCCGGCGCTGTGGCCGGGCAGCTCCTTTTTATCGGCGTTCAGGCAGCGCATGCCGTCGGTCAGCGACCAGGTATAGATCAGCCGATCCAGATGGCGCTCCCCGTCGGCGGCGGGCCATGCGTATTCCCGGTTGATGCGCAGGATGGAATCCACCACCCGCATCTCCTCATAGGTATCGATATAGATATAGGGATAGCGTGCGCGGAGCAGTACGGCCAGCCGGTTTTCTGTCTGTGTCATTGCTTTTTATTCCTTTCCGGATCACAGGCGCAGGGTCGCGCCCGCTTCCTCGTCCCAATCCTCGGCTTGGGCGGCCTGGCTGTTTGCCGCTTGCTCCTCGCCGGAAAAATCAAACACCGGCATGGGAGCGTCTGGCAGGTCCAGCGGCACGGCGCTGAGCGCCTCGCTCACCTTTTTCACATAGGGGATGCATTTGCGGCCGTGCATTCCCACCGTCTCCACGTGGATCAGCCCGTTGGGCAGCATTTTTATAATGATCTTTTCCATTTGTTGTCACCGCCTTTGCTTTGACGTCCGGGCGCTTGCCCTGTATATAAATGGATGGATGATGTTTAATTATAAAGGAAGTTTACGACGGAATCAAGTATAAATCATGCGCCTGCGCCCGATTGCGTCTCGGCTCCGCGCGCCTCCGCCAGCGCCAGAAACCGCTTCTCCAGGGGGCTGGGCTGGGCATCGGCGGGGCGGAGCAGCGTTTCCCGCCAGCGTCCGCCGCCGGCGCAGGGGCGCTGGGTCAGCCCCAGGCGGGCCAGGGCGTCCCGATCCTCCGGCGCGTACCAGGCGTAGGCGGTGGGCAGGCTTTGCAGCACGCTGATCTGCTGCGGGGCGCTGCTTGTCAGGATCCGCCGGGCAGGCCCGTCGCCGCGGTGCGGCGCGTCCTCGCTGGGGGCCGCTTCCGGATAGGCGGCCAGCTCCCGCAGGCTGACGGACGGCGCATCTGCCAGCGGATGCTGGATGGAAAAGACCGGCTGGGCGTCGTACTCCCGCAGGGTGCGGGCGGACAGCCGCGCGGCCCGGAAGCGCTCCGCAAAGGCGGCGGCCTGGCTGGTGGGGTAGCGCAGGATGCCCAGATGATATTGGCCCTCGGCAATCGCGTTGGCTGCCTGGGCTGCACCGGCCTCCCGCAGATGGATATCCATGGGCAGCCCGGGATCCAGCTCGCCCAGCAGCTCCGCCGCCCGGAGGGAGAGCAGCCCGCTCCGGGGCAAAATCAGGCGCAGGCGCTGGACGGGGCCGCCGGGATGGCCGCTGAGCTCCTCCATCTTTTTCACCTGGGCCAGGATCGCCCGGGCGTAGACCAAAAACTCCCGCCCCCGGTCGGTGGGCACCACGCCCCGGGAGGTGCGGGCAAAGATGGAAAAGCCCATGCTTTCCTCCAGCTCCTTGATGGCCTTGCTCAGGTTGGGCTGGGCCATGTACAGGTTCTCGGCGGCCTGGGTGATGGAGCCGCAGCGCTCCACCTCCACGGCGTAGGTCAAATGCAGGGTGTTCATGTTTAACCTCCTATAATGCCATATATAATTCGATATGGACGGCGCGGATTCCTGCCCTTTGCCGATTTTATGGCTGTTCCGCTTGCATGCGCGGGGGGAGGCGGAGTATAATCACAGGGATGTTGAGGGGAGGACAGGGCAATGCATGCGTTTCGGCTGATGCTGGAGGTGATGGGCACCGTGGCCTTTGCGGCTTCGGGCGCGGTGGTGGCCATCCGCAAAAAGATGGATATTTTCGGCGTGGTCATCCTGGCGCTGACCACGGCGGTGGGCGGCGGCATGATCCGCGATGTGCTGCTGGATGTGACGCCGCCGGCAACCTTCCGCAACCCGGTATACGCCCTCACCGCCACGGCGGTGGCGCTGATCGTTTTTTTGCGGCCCGTGCGCCATTACCTGACGGGCACCCATAAGGCCTATCAGCTGACCATGCTGGTCATGGACTCCCTGGGGCTGGGCATCTTTACCGCCGTGGGCGTCAGCGCGGCCTACGCGGCCCAGCCGGAGGCCGGCGTTTTCCTTTCCGTGTTCACCGGGGTGCTGTCCGGCGTGGGCGGCGGCGTGCTGCGGGATGTGATGGCGGGGGATACGCCCTACATCTTTGTCAAGCATATTTACGCCTGCGCGTCCCTGGCGGGGGCGCTGGCCTGCGCGCTGCTGTGGCGGGTGCTGGACCCGGCCTACGCCATGCTGATCGGCGCGGCGCTGGTGGTGGTCATCCGGATCCTGTCCGCCATTTATAAATGGAATCTGCCGCGGGCAGACTGACCGATCCCCACGTAATCTTTAATTTATACTCATTTTTGAACGGTAATCACCACTGGAGGGTAAAATGGAGGACAGCCAGGAAAAAAGGTTCCAGGAGCTTTTCAAGCGCTATGAAACCCAGGGCGTGTATCTGTTTACGCACTTTTTGGATCTGGCCGGGCTGAGCGTTCTGCAGCGCTGCCTGCCCCGTTTGCCCCGCGTGCCCTATACGCTGTTCGGCGGGGCGGAGGGCTGCGAGCGCAAAATGCTGCGCCTGGGCAGCGAGGAGGAATGCGGGTATGAGCAGCCCTTTCCCATTGCTTGCCTGCGCATTGCCCCGGCCAGCGCCCGGTTTGCCGAGAAGCTGACCCACCGGGATTTTCTGGGCGCGCTGATGAACCTGGGCTTCGAGCGGGAGCTGCTGGGGGATATCGTGGTGCGGGAGGAGGCGGCCTATCTCTTCTGCGAGGAGCGCATCGCGCCCTACATCGCCCAGAGCCTGACCCAGGTGCGCCGCACCACCGTGCGCTGCGAGCCGCTGGAGAAACTGCCGGAGGGCAATCTGTTTCGCCTGGAGCGCCAGGTGGTGCAGCTTTCTTCAGTGCGCGCCGACGCGCTGGTCGCCCATGTGTACAAGCTTTCCCGCAGCGACGCCCAGGCGCTGTTCAATCAGGGCCGCGTCTTTGTGGACGGCCGGGAATGCCGCGATACCGGCTACACGCCCAAGCCCGGCGAGATCCTTTCCGTGCGCGGCTTCGGCCGGATGAAATACGTGGGCGTGGACAGCCTGAGCAAAAAGGGAAAGAGCAACACCGCGGTGGAGCTTTTTGTATAAAGCAGGACGCAATAAGAGGATATATGCAAATTGGAAGTTGACGGGGAGGGGAGTACGAACGGGGGCGTTCCTTTCTGCCGCCCAGAAAGGAACCGAAAGAGGCTGCGTTTGTCGCCGCTGCTGTTGCGGGGATTTCCGCC
>CADAHU010000049.1 GCA_902787835.1 uncultured Eubacteriales bacterium | reverse complement strand
CTTCGCGCACCGCGCGGCCAGCGAAGCTGGCCTTGTTCGGGAACGGCGGCAGGCGTAAAACCAGTTGGCGGAAAAGCCGCAGCAGCAGCGGCCACAACGCAGCCTCTTTCGGTTCCTTTCTGGGCCACAGAAAGGAACGTTCCCGTAACCCCCGTTGGCGGAAATGCTGCTCAAGTCATCTGCGTTCTACATTCTACATTCCCCAGGCGCTGTCAACGGCCTGGCGGGCGGCGACCTGATCGGGCGCCACGGCCAGGGCGCACTGCAGCCCCCGGCGCTGCACCTGGGCGGCGTTCAGCTTGGGCATCTCCTCGGGCCGATAATCGGCATACTGCGCGCGCAGGGAGAGCAGATAATCGTTGAGCCGCGCCGCGGCCTGGTCCGCCCCGGCGGCGTCCTTCGCCGTGATCACGGCGATCATCTCCGAGGTAGCCCGGGAGGTATCCATGATCAGCACGGCCTGGGCGTAATCCTCCGCCGTGAGCCCCAGCAGCGCCTGCAGGCGCTTTTCGCTGACGGCGCTCATCTCCTCAGTATAGGTCTGGCTGTCCAGCACGGCCTGGGCCAGGGCCGCCGCCTCGGGCAGCGGTTTTTCTTCTTTGGCGGCGCAGCCCGTCAGCAGCAGCGCGGCCAGCAGCAGCACGATCAGCAGCTTTTTCATCGTTATTCTCTCCTTATTCCTCGCCCACCTGCAGGCGGATGGCCTCGGCCACCTTCATCGCCCCGGCCCGGGTCAGATGGATGCCGTCCCCGGTGCAGTAGCGCTCATCGATCTGGGTTTTGCTCTCGTTCAGCAGCGGGGTGTACACATCCACATAGTGCACGCCGTGCTCCTCGGCCAGCCAGGCCATCTCCTGGTTAAAATACTTGATGGCCGGCATGGTCAATTTGGGATAGCGCTGGGTGGCCTGGGGCGTGATGGGCGTTACCGATACCAGATACAGCTCCGTATCGGGCAGCGCCGCCAGCAGCATATCCAGCAGCTCGTGGTACGATTCCTGCACCTGCAGCCGCGGGCTGTGATCCAGGCCGTTGCTGCCCAGCATCACCAGCAGCTTGGCGGGCTGCCGGCTGATCACATATTCGGCCATGGAGTAATACTGGCCGTCCACCACATAATCCCGGTTATGCACCGCGCCCTGGGGCGACTGACCGATCTTGATCTCGATGTTCAGCTCCGGGATGGCGTCCACATTGGCCAGGGATTCGGTAATGGAATCGCCCATCAGCCAGGCGTCGGCAAACCAGCTCTCCGCCACGGGCTCCTCCCGCCGGATCTGCCATACATAATCCGCGCCGGGCTCCCGCGCCTCCGGGCACTCCGCCAGGACGGACGCCGCCAGCAGCGTCAGGATCAGCGCCAGGATCAGGGTTTTTATCCGCATCAGTCATTCCTCCAGCAGCACCAGCGCGCGGCTGGTGGAAAAGGTATTCAGTCCAAAGTATACCAGCGCCCGCTCCGCGCCGGATTCCGCGATCAAATCCGACAGGCTGCCGGAAAAATACCGGGGATCCACCAGATCGATCCGGGCGTAATGCCGGGCCAGCATGGGCGCCAGGGCGTTGGCGTAGGAATCGCACAGGATCACCAGCGCGCCCTCTCCCCGGGGATTGGTCAGCACCGCGTGGCCATAGGTGCCGTCGATCAGCGCGGCGTACTTGTTGCGCCCCGCCAGGCGCTCGGCCTGCAGCAGGCTATCCCGCGTCTCCCCATCCACCGACAGGCCGACGCCCGCCGGCAGATCGGCGGTGAACGCCTCGGCGGCTACCTGAAACAGCGGTGCCTTGCTCCAGTAAGAGCCCAGAAAGCCCTCCGCCGTATAGGGCTCCGCTTCCCACGGCGTCAGCCCCCAGGCGGCGCAGAGCCGCTCGTAGCAGGCCCGCGTGCCCCGGGCGGTCAGGTGGTGATCGGTGCGGTAATAATCCTCCTCGCCGCCGACCGCGGCCTCCAGCGCCTCCAGCCCGCTGATCTCGCCGATCCTGCGGATCACAGCGGTCTGATCGGCGTTCTGATACAGCGCGGGCAGCCGGTTCACGTACTGGGCGGAGCTGGGGATCAGCATCAGGGTGAAGGGGACCCCGGCGTTCTTTTGAAGCTCGCCCAGCGCCCGGGCGTTGGCCGCCGCCGCGGCGGTCACGTCGCCCTGCGGCTCCTCCAGCAGCCAGCCGCCGCTGCCGATCAGCACGTTTTTCTGCTGCCGCACGCCCAGCGCCGCCGAGAGCGACGCCTGAACGCGCACCAGATCATCATGCAGGGGAAAATGATCGGCCAGCCAGCGCTCCAGCTGCTGATCGATATCGTCTGCCCGCCAGTCCACGGTGGCCAGCACCCGGTTTTCCATATCGGAAAAATCGTCCTTGGGCAGCGCCAGGATCAGCGCTGCGGCAATCACCATCACGGCGAGCATCAGGGCGGTCAGCGGCGCTTTCAGTATGGTTTTCATGGCCGCCTCCCTTAAAACCGAAAATACAGGAACGGGTTATACTGCGCCCCGATGAGCGACAGCACGCACAGCGCAAAAACGGCCGCCCAGGCGCAGATCGCCGGGACGTTCCCGCCCATCAGGGGCTTTTTTATCACTTCCACCGTTTTGGGGATCGCCAGCGCGCAGGCCGCCAGCAGCGGAAGCAGATGGTTAAACGTGATAAAAGCCGCGTTGCCGGAACCGTGGAAGGCGAACAGCTGCCCCAGCAGGCCCAGGATCTCCGCGGGCGAATCGTAAAGGAACATGCTCCAGGACAGCACGAACAGCGCCAGGGTGTATATATGGGCCAGCAGCCGGTGCCGCTCCAGCCACGCGCCGTACACCAGCGTCTCCAGCGCGATGAACACGCCAAAGAACAATCCCCAGGCCAGGAAGTTCCATCCCGCCCCGTGCCACAGCCCGGAGATCATCCAGGTGATCAGCAGGTTTGCCGCCGTGCGCAGCCGTCCCTTTCGGGAACCGCCCAGGGGAATATACACATAGGAGCGCAGCCACGCGCCCAGGGTGATATGCCAGCGCCGCCAAAGATCGCGGATGGAGGTGGCGGCAAAGGGATGATGGAAGTTGCGCGGAAAACAGAAGCCCAGCATGCGCCCCATGCCCACGGCCATCAGCGAATAGCCCCAGAAATCATAATAGTATTGCAGGGCGCAGCTGATCAGCACCAGCCAGGCCGCCCCCGCGCCGCGCTGGGGCAAGGCCTGCAGCCCGCTGCACAATTCCCCCAGCCGGTTGGCCAAAAGCACCTTGGCGGCCAGCCCGGCCAGGAAGGTTTTCATGCCCCGCTCCAGCCCCTCGGGGGTGATCCGCCGGTCATGCAGCGCCGTGCGCACCTCGCTGTAGCGCACGATGGGCCCGGCAATCAGCTGGGGAAACAGCAGGATATAGGCGGCGTAATCCCGCAGGCTGCGCTCGGCGGGCACGTCGCCCCGGTACACGTCCACCAGGTAGGAGACCGATTGAAAGATGAAAAAGCTGATGCCCAGCGGCAGCGTCGGATAGGCGGAAAGCCCCGGGGCCAGCAGCTTCAGATATTTGAAGATCACCAGCGCCAGGATGTTGACCGCCACGCCGAAGGCCATCACCGCCCGGCGTTTTGCCCCGGAAAGCGGCTCCATCCAGCGGCAGCAGCCCCAGTCCAGCAGGGTGATGATCAGCAGCAGCGGCAGGTTTTTATAATCGCCCACGGCGTAGAACGCCAGGCTGGCCGCCAGCAGAAAGCCGTTGCGGAAACGCTGCGGCAGCGCGGTATGGATGATCAGCACCGCCGGCAGGAAAAAGAACAGGAACAGCAGGCTTGAAAAGACCATGTTGCCTCTCCTCAGGCACAGAAACAAACAGCCGCATTCCATTAACAGAGTGCGGCTATTTGCGTTATCATGCGTTTATTCCACGTCGTTCACCTTGGCCAGCATATCGCGCACGGTGGCGGCGATCTCCTGGCAGGCGGTATCGATGCTCACGTCGTTGCGGAAGCTCTTATCGCGGGCGGCCACCTCCACCGCGCCGCGGCCCAGGGTCTTGGGGCTTACGATGACGCGCACCGGCACGCCCAGCAGATCGGCGTCGCTGAACATGACGCCGGCGCTCACCGGGCGGTCGTCATAGATGACCTCGATACCGGCCTTCTGCAGGTCGTCGTACAGCTTGTCGGCGGCCTCTTTGACCTCCGGCTTATCGGCGCGCATGGCGCACAGATGCACCTGCCAGGGGGCGATGGTGATGGGCCAGATGGGGCCGTAATCATCGTGGCGCACCTCGCAGACGGAGGCGCACAGACGGCCCACGCCGATGCCGTAGCAGCCCATGATCACGTCGGCAAAGCCACCATCCTTGGTCTGATACTGCAGGCCCATGCTGTGGCTGTACTTGGTGCCCAGCTGGAAGATGTTGCCCACCTCGATGCCGCGGCTGATCTGGATATGGGGCTGGCCGCACACCGGGCAGATGGCCCCGGCATAGGTCTTGGCCACGTCGCAGAAGCCGTCAAACTGCACGTCGCGCTTCAGGTTCAGGCCGGTATAATGGTAGCCCTCCTCGTTGGCGCCGCACACCAGGTTATCGCAGCCCTCCAGGCTCTTGTCAAAGAGCACCCGGGCCTTGCCGGCAAAGTTTACCGGGCCGATATAGCCCTTTACGATGCCGCAGTTCTCGTCGATATCGGCGGGATGGATCTCGCAGCCAACATAATTGCGCAGCTTGGTCTCGTTGACCTCCAGATCGCCGCGGACAAAGACCACGATGTATTTGTCGGTCAGGTTCTCCTGGTACACCACGGCCTTGACGGAGTACAGCGGATCCTTGCCCAGGAAGCGGCACACGTCCTCGATGGTCTCCTGATGGGGGGTGGCCACCTTGGTCAGCGGCTCCTCGCCGATGGGCGCGTTCTTTACGACGCAGTCCGCCGCCTCCATGTTGCTGCGGTAGCCGCAGTCCGGGCAGGTGACGATGGTATCCTCGCCGATATCGGTGAGCAGCATAAACTCGTGGCTGATGCTGCCGCCCATCATGCCGCTGTCGCTCTTCACGGCCACCACCTCGGGCACGCCGCAGCGGGCAAAGATGCGCTCGTAGGCGTGGTAGCAGCGGTCATAATATTTTTCCAGGTCCTCCTGGCTGGTATGGAAGGAATAGGCGTCCTTCATGGTAAACTCGCGCACGCGGATCAGGCCGCCGCGGGCCCGGGGCTCATCGCGGAACTTGGTCTGGATCTGGTAGATCATGAAGGGGAAGGCGCTCTCCGGCTTGGGGGTGCCGCGCACCAGCTGCACGCTGGCCTCCTCATGGGTCATGCCCAGCACCATATCGTTGCCGCCGCGGTCCTTGAACCGGGCCAGCTCGCTGCCGATCTTGTCATAGCGGCCGCTCTCCCGCCAAAGATCGGCGGGCATCACCACGGGGAAAAGCACCTCCTGGCCGTCCACGGCGTCCATCTCTTCCCGGATGATGTTTTCAATTTTGCGCACGATGCGGCGGGCGGGCATATACAGGCTGTAAATGCCGTTGGCCACCTGCTTCATATAGCCGCCGCGGATCATAAAGATCTGGCTGATGATCTGGCAGTCGGCGGGCGTCTCGCGGAAACGTTCGCCGATCATATTGGCAAGCTTCATGCTTTCGTTCCTCCCAAATAATTCAATATCCGGTCAATTATAGCACGAAGCCCCGCCGATTGCAACGGAAAACCTTCCTGTTTTTGGTCCTTTCTCCCCCGCCGCGTCATTGACAAAACCCCCGTCCGTATGCCATAATAAATAGGTCTTCGAGCCCCTGTTCCTGTGGCGCACGCTATGGAACCCGGGCCGCGCCGGGAGCCCGGCACAGGGCGCAGCGGGAAACCGCCGCACCTTCCGCATTTGAAAAGGAGACGTGGAGAGCATGGGCGCAAAAGTGCTTTCTTTCCGTGTGTCCTTTTGGATGCACGGATTTTTTGTTCCGCAAAAATGATCCGGGGGCTTCCGCATAGGGCTGCAGGCGGAAACGCGGCAGCCTCCCTTTTGGAAAGGAGACGGCGGAGCACGCGGCAGGATGGCGGCTTATTTTGTGTTCCCTCCGTTTCTGCGAAGACAACCCTGCGCAAAAACGAAGAAGGAGGAACCCCATGAAAAAGACCCTGAAAACCCTGCTGTGCCTGCTGACCGCGCTGACGCTGTGCTGCGGCTGCGCCTTTGCCGAGGCCCCCGCAGAGGAGCCGGTGGAGCTGATCGTGTTCGCCGCCGCCTCCATGACCGAAACCATGACGGCGCTCAAGATGATCTACGAAGGCACCCATCCCGGCGTCACCATCGTATACAACTTCGATTCCTCGGGCACCCTCAAAACCCAGATCGAAAGCGGCGCGGACTGCGACGTGTTCATCTCCGCCGCGCCCAAGCAGATGAACCAGCTGGATATCACCTCCGACGCCAACGCCGACGGGCTGGATTTTGTGCAGCAGGGCACCCGCATCAACCTGCTGGAAAACAAGGTGGCCCTGGCCGTTCCCGAGGGCAATCCCAAGGGCATTGAAAGCTACGACGCCCTGGCGGAGGCGCTGCAGGCGGGCAGCGTGCTGCTGGCCATGGGCAACAGCGATGTGCCGGTGGGCCAGTATACCCAGAAGATCTTTGCCTTCTACGGCCTGGATGAGACGGCCCTGGCCGAAAGCGGCGTGCTCACCTACGGCTCCAACGTGAAGGAAGTGACCACCCAGGTGAGCGAGGCCGCCGTGGACTGCGGCATCATTTACGCCACCGACGCCTTCTCCGCCGGCCTGACCGTGGTGGATACCGCCACCGCCGATATGTGCGGCCAGGTAATCTATCCCGCCGCCGTGCTGAACATCAGCCGGCACCCGGAGATCGCCCAGGACTTTTTGACCTTCCTGACCAGCGAGACGGCGGACGCCGTGTTTGAAGCGGTCGGCTTCAGCCCGCTGCACGAGTGATACCCCCTGCCCCGGCGGGGTGCCATCCGCCCTGCCGGGGTGACGCGAACCCGAAAGGAAGAAAAACGTGGATCTGTATCCCCTGTGGAACTCGCTGCGCATCGCCGGGATCAGCACGGCGCTGATCTTCTTTATCGGCATCTTTTCGGCCTATTATCTGTCCAAAGCGCCGCGGCTGGTCAAGGGCGCGCTGGATGTGGTGCTCACCGTCCCCCTGGTGCTGCCGCCCACAGTGGTGGGCTATCTGCTGCTGCGCCTGCTGGGGCCGCGCCGGCCCCTGGGCGCATGGCTGCTGGAGACCTTCGGCGTCAAAATGACCATGACCTGGTGGTCGGCCATCCTGGCCACGTCGGTGGTGATCTTCCCGCTGATGTACCGCACCGCCCGCGGGGCCTTTGAATCCTTTGATGAAACGCTGGCCCAGGCCGGCAAAACACTGGGGCATTCGGGCAGCTGGGTGTTCTGGCGCGTGCGCATGCCCGCCTGCCGCCAGGGCATCCTGGCGGGCACGGTACTGGCCTTTGCCCGGGCGCTGGGCGAATACGGCGCCACCAGCATGATCGCGGGCTATACGCCGGGGCGCACCGCCACCATCTCCACCACGGTGTACCAGCTCTGGCGCACCAACGACGACGCCCTGGCCTTCCGCTGGGTGATGATCAACCTGGCGATCTCCGCCGTGGTGCTGCTGATCATGAACATGATGGAAGCCAAACAGCGATCAGGAAGGAGCGCCCGCCATGCCGCTGACCGTTGATATCGAAAAAAAGCTGGGCGATTTTCACCTGCGGGTGCGGTTTGAAACGGAGGGCGGCGTGCTGGCGCTGCTGGGGGCCTCGGGCTGCGGCAAAAGCATGACGCTCAAGTGCATCGCCGGCATCGAGCGGCCCGACCGCGGCCGCATCGCGCTGAACGGCCGCACGCTCTACGACAGCGAGCGGCGCGTCTGCCTGCCGCCTCAGCAGCGGCGGGTGGGCTATCTGTTTCAGCAATACGCGCTGTTTCCCAACATGACGGTGCGGCAGAACATTGCCTGCGGCGTGCGGGAAAAAAGCCTGCGGCGCGAAAAAACAGACCAAATGATCGCCCGCATGGGCCTGCAGGGCACGGAGGAACTGAAGCCCCGCCAGCTCTCCGGCGGCCAGCAGCAGCGCTGCGCCCTGGCGCGCATATTGGTAAACGAGCCCGATCTGCTGCTGCTGGACGAGCCCTTCTCCGCCCTGGACAGCCACCTGCGCTTCCGCATGGAGCAGGAGGTGCGCGGGGTGATCCGGCAGTTTGGCAAGCCCGTGCTGCTGGTTTCCCATGACCGGGACGAGGTGTACCGCCTGTCCGACCGCATCGCCGTGATGGGCCGGGGCTGCATCGAGGCCATCGGCGAAAACCACGCGGTGTTCGCCCAGCCCGGTACCCGGGGCGGGGCCCTGCTCACCGGCTGCAAAAACATCAGCCGCGCCCGGCGCGTGGATGAAAAAACCGTCCTGGCTCTGGATTGGGGCGTTCCGCTGGCCGTGCCGGGCTGGCCCGAGGGCACGGAATACCTGGGCCTGCGCATGCACTCCCTGCGCCCTGCCGGGCCGGAGGATACCGTAAACGTGTTTGACTGCCGGGTGGAGGAGGTCGTCGAGAACCCCTTCTCCTATACCGTGATGCTGCGCCCCGAGGGCGCGGACGCGCCGCTGGCCCTGGGCTGGGAGACCGAAAAGCCGGTCTGGGAGCGGCTGCGCGCCGATCGCCTGCGCATGCACCTGCCCCCGGAAAAAATACTGCTGCTCAAGCCATAAGGAGGGATCGCCTTGCTTTCCTATACCGAAGCGCGGGATCTGCTGATCTCCCGCCTCTCCCCCGTCCCGGCGGAGACCGCGCCCCTTTCCGCCTGCGCCGGGCGGGTGCTGGCCCGGGATCTGATCGCCCAGGAGAACGTGCCGCCCTTTGACCGCTCCCCCTACGACGGCTATGCCTTCCGCGCGGCGGACACTGCGGAGGCGTCCAGGGAAGCGCCGGTGACGCTGCGGGTGATCCAGGAGATCGCTGCGGGCCAGACCGCCGCGGCGGCCGTCACCCCGGGCACTGCGGCCAAAATACTGACCGGCGCGCCGATCCCGCCGGGCGCGGACGCCGTGTGCATGTTTGAAAAGACGGAATTCACCGCCGATACCGTCACGCTGTTTGCCCCCTTCCGCCCCGGAGAAAACGTGATTTACGCCGGGGAGGATGTGAAGCGGGGCGACGTGCTGGCCCGGCAGGGGGATCTGATCGACCCGGGCACCGCGGGCACCCTGGCGGCCCAGGGCGAGACCGCGCCGCGGGTATACCGGCAGCTGCGGGTGGGGCTGATCTCCACCGGCAACGAGGTGGTGGAGGCCGATCAGACGCCCGGCCCCGGCATGATCCGCAACAGCAACCGCCACACGCTGGAAGCGGCGCTGGCGCGGTATGGCATGCAGCCGGTCTATCTGGGGCTGGCGGGCGACGATGTGAACCGCATCGCCAGTCTGATCCGCCAGGGCGCGGCGCAGTGCGACGCCGTGGTGCTCACCGGCGGCGTATCGGTGGGCGATTACGATCTGACCCCGGCGGCCATGGATGCCTGCGGGTGCGAAACGCTGCTGCGCGGCGTGGATCTCAAGCCCGGCATGGCCTGCGCCTACGGCCTGCTGGAGGGCAAGCCCATCTGCGGCCTCAGCGGCAACCCGGCCTCCTCGCTGACCAACTTTTACGCCATCGCCCTGCCCGCGCTGAAGCGTCTGGCCGGGTGGCGGCAGCCCATCCCGTCGGAGATCACGGTGACGCTGCTGGACGGCTTCAACAAAAAGAGCCCCGGCACCCGGCTGCTGCGGGGAAAACTGGACCTGACCGACGGAAAAGCGGGCATGCGCCTGCCCGGGGATCAGGGCAATGTGGTGCTCTCCGGCGCCATCGGCTGCAACGTCATGGCCATCGTCCCCGCGGGCAGCGGAAAGCTGGCGGCGGGCACGGTACTGAAAGGATTTATGCTATGAAAAAGATACCGGTAGAACAGGCCGTGGGCAGGACGCTGTGCCACGACATCACCAAAATGGTGGACGGCTTCAAGGGCCCCGCCTTCCGGCGCGGGCATGTGATCACCGAAGCGGATATCGAGGAGCTGCTGAACATCGGCAAAAAGACGGTGTTCATCTGGGAGGAGAACGCCGGCGAGCTGCACGAGGAGGACTGCGCCCTGCGGCTGGCCGCCATGGCCCCGGTCCCCGGCGCGCATTACACCGGCCCCAGCGAGGGCAAGGTACTGCTGATCGCCGATCAGCGCGGCATGTTCCGGGTGGATACCGATCTGCTGCGGGCGGTGAACGGCATTGGCGATATCACCATCTCCACCCTGCCAGACCACTACCCGGCGGAGGCGGGCGCGGCGCTGGCCAGCATGCGCATCGTGCCGCTGGTGACCAAGGAGCAGCAGATCATCGACGCCGAGGATCTGTGCCGGGGCAAAAAGCTGCTGGATCTGCTGCCCTACCAGCCCCGCAAAATCGGCGTGATCATCACCGGCTCGGAAGTGTATTCCGGCCGCATCCAGGATAAATTTGAGCCGGTGGTGCGCCGCAAAATGCAGCGGTACCCCGCCGAGATCCTGAGCGTTTCCATCTGCGACGATGATCTGGATATGATCATCTCCGCCGCCCGCAAGGCGCTGGACGCCGGCGCCGATTTTCTGATTTTCACCGGCGGCATGTCGGTGGATCCCGACGACCTGACGCCCACCGCCATCCGCGGCCTGGGGGCGGAGATCATCAGCCACGGCGTGCCCAGCCAGCCCGGCAACATGACGCTGGCGGCCTATCTGGGCGATCTTCCCATCCTGGGCGTGCCCGGCGCGGCCATCAGCCTGCCCACCACCATCTTTGACGTGCTGCTGCCCCAGATTTTTGCCGGGGTGAAGCTGACCCGGCAGGATCTGATCAATCTGGGCGACGGCGGCCTGTGCCAGCGCTGCGCCCAGTGTCACTTCCCCAACTGCACCTTTGGAAGGTACTGACCATGATCGACCAATACGGACGGAGCATCACCTATCTGCGCCTGTCGGTGACCGACCTGTGCAACCTGCGCTGCCGCTACTGCATGCCCGCGGAGGGCGTCTCCAAAAAGCGGCACGGGGAGATGCTGACCGAGGACGAGATGATCCGGGCGGTGGAAGCGGCGGCGCGGCTGGGCGTCACCAAGCTGCGCGTCACTGGCGGCGAGCCGCTGGTAAAGCCCAACATCGTTTCCATCTGCGGCCGGGCGGCCCGGGTGCCGGGCATCGACGAGGTGTGCCTCACCACCAACGGCGTGCTGCTGCCGGAGCTGGCGGCCGATCTGCGACGGGCGGGGGTGCGCCGCGTCAACCTGAGCCTGGACACCCTGCGGCCCGACCGCTACGCCGCCATCACCCGCTGCGGCACGCTGGAGAAGGCCCTGGCCGGGCTGGACGCCGCCCTGAGCGCGGGCTTTGATAAGATCAAGATCAACGCCGTGCTCATCGGCGGCTTCAACGATGACGAGATCGCCGATCTGGCGGAATTGACTCGCCGGTATCCGGTGGACGTGCGGTTCATAGAGCTGATGCCCATGCCTGGCGGCGAGGCCTTCGGCCCGGAATGCTACCTGCCGGTAAGCCGGGTGCTGGACGCCCTGCCTAAGGCTGCGCCCGAAAGCAGCGACGGCGTGGCGCGGCTGTACCGCCTGCCGGACGCCCAGGGCCATATCGGGCTGATCAGTCCCCTGAGCCAGCACTTCTGCGCCGATTGCAACCGCATCCGCCTGACCGCCGACGGGCGCATCAAGCCCTGCCTGCACTCCGCCGAGGAGATCAGCATCAAGGGGCTGGATGACGCCGGCATGGAGGAGCAGCTGCGCCGGGCGATCTATGGCAAGCCCGCCTGCCACGGGGAGCTGAGCGCCGACAGCCGCAGCCTTTCGGCCCGGAACATGAACCAGATCGGCGGATAAAAAGGAGAAGCCATGCAGAACGATTTTACGCATTTTGACGATCAGGGCCGGGCGCGCATGGTGGACGTGGGCGACAAAGCCCCCACCCACCGCACGGCCGTTGCCGCTGCCCGGGTGCTGGTCAATGAGGAAACCTTCAGCCTGATCAAATCCGGCGGCGTCAAGAAGGGCGACGTGCTCACCGTGGCGCAGATCGCCGGCATCATGGCGGCCAAGCGCACGCCGGAGCTGATCCCCATGTGCCATCCGGTGCAGATCAGCGGGGTGGATCTGCGGCTGCGTCTGGACGAGGCGCGGCGCTCGGTGGAGATCGAGGCCAGCGTGCGCTGCGACGGCAGGACCGGCGTGGAAATGGAGGCGCTCACCGCCGTGACCGGCGCGGCGCTCACCGTATACGATATGTGCAAGGCTGTGCAGCGGGATATGATCATCACCGATATCCGCCTGGTGGAAAAGACCGGCGGCGTGCACGGCGATTACCATAGAAAGGATGAATAAAAAAATGAGCGAATCCATCTTTACCGCCGCGGTGATCACCATCAGCGACAAGGGCTTTGCCGGCCAGCGGGAGGATACCAGCGGCCCCGCCCTGTGCGATATGCTGCGGGAGGCGGGCTGGCAGATCGTGCATACCGCCCTGCTGCCCGACGACCAGGCGATGATTCAAAAGGAGCTGATCGCCTGCGCCGATGAAAAGGATATCAGCCTGGTGCTGACCACCGGCGGCACGGGCTTCTCCCCCCGGGACGTGACCCCGGAGGCCACCCTGGCGGTGGTGCAGCGGCTGGCCCCCGGCATTCCCGAGGCCATGCGCGCCGAGAGCATGAAGATCACCCCCCACGGCTGCCTTTCCCGGGAAACGGCGGGCATCCGCGGCGGCACGCTGATCATCAACCTGCCGGGCAGCAAGAAGGCCAGCACCGAGAACTTTTCCGCGGTGATCAAGCCGGTGCGCCACGGCGTGGAGATGCTGCGCTCCCAGGGCTCCGCGGACTGCGCGCCCAAAGCTGCCCGCATCCTGGCCGTCAACATCAGCGAGCGCAAGGGCACCCAGAAGCACCCCGTGGACAGCATCGAACTGCGGGTGGGCGTGGGTATTCCCGGCGACGCGCACGCCGGCGACTGGCACCGGCAGATCAGCCTGCTGGGCCGGGAGAGCGTGCAGAAGGTGCAGCAGCACATCGATTTTGAATTGAAGCCCGGCGATTTTGCCGAAAACGTGCTCACCGAGGGGCTGACCCTGTACGAATTGCCCGTGGGCACAAAGATCAGGATCGGCACCGCCCTGTGCGAGGTTACCCAGATCGGCAAGGAATGCCACTTCAACTGCGCCATCCGGGAGAAGGCTGGCGACTGCGTGATGCCCCGGGAGGGCATCTTTGCCAGGGTGCTCCAGGACGGATGCGCCAAGGCCGGCGACTGGGTCACCGTGATCGAAAGCAAATAACACGATTCTCTGATTAAAACAAGACGCCGAAAAACAGAAATTGGATGGGGAGGATACGCGCTTTCTTCCCGGGGAAGAAAGCTGCAAAGAAGCCAGTTGCGGATGCTGCTTGGGTGATTGAACCGGAATTACCGAAAAACAAGCTCACTTGTTTTATCGGAATTTTTCTGGCTTTTCTTATGCCCGGGAGCTCTCTTGGCGTTATGCAAGTAACTGGCGGAAGTGAGTTTGGTTCCTTCCGCTGGCCCCATCGCCCGCTGAGGTCCAGGAGATGAAATCTCCTGGCGCAGAGGATTGGAGGCCGCGGAGGCCTCCAACGTCCCCCTTGTCAATTTCCGTTTGTGCATGTTTTAATCAGGGTTCAGTAAAAAAGTCGCCCAACAGGCGACCTGATTTGCGTACGCTATGATATACTGGTCCCATAAAGGAGGTGCTTACAATGATCGGCGCAATGATCGGCGACGTGATTGGTTCTGTTTACGAGTTTGACAACATCAAGACCAAGGATTTTCCCCTGATTTCCCCGCGGTGCAATTTTACCGACGATACCCTGATGACCCTGGCGGTGGCCAGCGCGCTGCTCAAGACCGAGGGTGGGGCGGATTTCAAGCCCGTTCTGATCCGTGAAATGAAGCGGATCGCCGCCCAGCATCCCTGCCCCATGGGCGGATATGGCACGCGGTTCTATATCTGGCTGCGCATGGGCGATCCCAAGCCCATGAACAGCTACGGCAACGGCAGCGCCATGCGGGTATCCCCCTGCGCGGAGCTTGCCGGCTCCCTGGAGGAAGCGCTGCGCCTGGCCAAGGAATCCGCGGAGATCTCCCATGATCACCCGGAGGGCATCAAGGGCGCTCAGGCCGCCGCGGCGGCGATCTGGATGGCCCGCAGCGGCAGCACCATGGCGGAGATCCGCGCCTATACCCAGGCGCACTTCTATCCCCTGGAGCGCACGGTGGATCAGATCCGCCCCACCTATCAGTTTGCGGATACCTGCCAGAATACCGTGCCGCCCGCCATCCAATGCTTCCTGGAGTCCACGAGCTTTGAGGACGCCCTGCGCAACGCCATCTCCCTGGGCGGGGACAGCGACACCCTGGCGGATATCACCTGCGCCATCGCCTGGCCGTATTACGCCCGGCAGGGCAAGGACGCCGTCATGCGCCAGCTGGAAGAGCACGCAAAATCGCTCCTGCCTGATCCCCTGCGGCAGATCATGGATGTCTGGGAGCAGCGGTTTGGCTCTGGGGAGTAATGGCGGCAAAGGGAACAACGGAGGCCTTCTCTTTCCGATCCGGAAAGAGAAGCAGAAAGGGCAGTTTTAAGATCCCTGCTGTTGATTGGGTAAAAGAGGGCAAGTGGCTGACAAGCCAATAAACAAGGATCAGGATGGGCCGTGCGAAGAATCTCCCTGTGGGCGGAATTGGTGCGGGGTTATGTCAACAGAGTTACGAGTCCCTTCCCGCCCTCGAGGGGGAGATCCTCCCTGCCTTTGGCAGGCGCAAGCGAACCGCCTGCGGGCGTCAGGATGACACACGCGGGACAGACAGGATGACACACATAGAGTGAACAAGATTGTGATAAAAGACTTAAATCAAGCCCAACAGCAAGACCCTCCCCCGTCTTTGGCGTGTGCAAGCGAGCGCTTCGCTCTGGATGACAGCGTCTGGTAAGAAGAAACTTGTTTCCGCCAGTTTGGTTAAGTCGTCAAGCGAGTTCCCGGGCAAAAAGAATAAAGGGAAAACCCCTGAAAAATGAGCTTGTTCATTTTTCAGGGATTTTCCCTTTGTTCAGCGGTGCGCTTTGCGCAACGCGCGGCCAGCGAAGCTGGTCTTGCCCGGGGCCTTCCGGCCCGCCCTGCGCTGAAAACCGGCCCAAGGGCAGGTTTTCCGGGCGCTACGGGCCCGGGAACGGTTGCAGGCGTTAAAGCCTGTTGGCGGAAAACCCGCAACATTTACGGCGACAAACGCAGCCTTCTTCGGTTCCTTCTTGGGTAGCGTCTGCCAAAGGCAGACTGAGGATGGGCGATTCCGCGAATCGCCATCCG
>CADAHU010000048.1 GCA_902787835.1 uncultured Eubacteriales bacterium | reverse complement strand
ATATTTACTAAAGTCAATAGTAAATATCTGTCCTACATATAATGAAATCATACCGTTATATGGAGGAGGTGCTTCGCGTGGATTATGTTCGGATCATGCGGGATCTGCGCGAAGACGCCGATTTGACCCAGCAGCAGGTGGCGGAAATCCTGGGCACTTCCCAGACGATGTATGCGCGGTATGAACGCGGGGCCAACGAGCTGCCCGTTCATCATTTGCTGGCGCTGTGCAGGCTTTATCATGTTTCCGCCGATTATTTTCTGGGCTTGACGAAGCGCCGGGATAAATGAATATGGGTAAGCATACAGCGCGCGAGGCTATAAAAAGCTGTTCCTCTCCTCCCGCCGCGAGTGTGGGAGGCGCATGCTGGGAGCATCGGCTTGAACGCTTAGGGTGGAGAGCAGTGCGCTTATAGCGCCAGCGTTGGGCGCGGAACGCCCCCGCCGTCATGACCCCAAAGGCTAAAAAAAACGGGGCAGCGAAGCTGGAAAGCCGCTGCCTCGTTTGCTGCTGTTCTGGAAAGCGCAGAACAGCCATTTTATGGAGCGCCCCCCTTGCGGCTGAATGAATCAGCAGCAGAAGAAGCGCATGCCGCAGGGACCGCCGCAGCACATATTGAAGAGCAGGCAGGTCATGCAGGGGTTCTGGCACAGGAAATTCTGGATGCCGCCATACTGCATGCCCTGCTGGCGATACTGCTGGCCGCCCATGCTCAGCTCCTGCGCATAGGAGAGGTATTCCATGTTGCCGGGCTCCATGTTGACGGCCTGGCGGGCAAAATTGATGGCGGCGATATCGTCGCCCAGACCCTGCCGGGTGCGGGCCATCAGGTAATACCACTCGGCGGTCTGGCTGTTGATCTGCTCCAGCAGCGCCATGGCGTTCTGGTACTGGCCCATGTACAGCAGCTGGCGCACCTGATCCAGCTCCGGCGCGCGCTGCTGGGCCTGGCCGGAGCCGCCGTAGCCGTACTGATAGCCATAGCCGCCATAGTTGCTCTGCGCGCCGCCGTTTTTGCGCATCTCCACGATCTGCGCATAGGCGTCGTTGATCTGCATCATTTTGCGCTCGGCCTCAACGGAGCCGCTGTTGCGATCCGGATGATACTGCTTGGCCAGCTTGCGGTACGCCGCTTTGATCTCCTCATCGGTGGCGGAGGGCGATACGCCCAGAATCTGATAAGGATCGCTCATGCTTGCTTTTCCTTTCGTTGGTCGGAGAGCCGGGCATATTTGCCCCACACGCCGGAATAGAGCACGTTGCGGATCAGCCCCACATCCTGCTCCACCGGCAAAACGGAGAAGGCCTGGGTGCACTGCGCCATTTCCATCACCAGGATCTCCTGGATCCGCTCCTCATAATCGGGCAGGGCGTGCAGGGCGCGCAGGGGATTGAACGCGCCGCGCTTTTCATCGGCGTCGTAATCCTCATAGGCGTCCATCAGGTAGATGAACCGCCCCAGCGCCGCGCCCATCTGCTTCATATAGGGGGCAAAGGCGTCCTGCCGCCAGACAAAGCACGCGCCCAGCATCTCCCCGGCCAGCCGCGTCAGGGCGTCCAGATCGGGATCGGGCTGCTTTTCCAGCGCGTTCAGCGCCGCAAGGCTTTCGCGCACGGCCCGGGCCTGCTGCGGCCAGGCCGCTTCCACCCGGGCGCAGGCGGCCTTCAGCGCCGCGCTGCCGGCCCTGCCCCGCAAGGATTTTTCGTCCTGGGCGTCATCGCGGCACTTGTAGTAGGCCAAAAGGATGTTCATATCGGCGGCGAAGGCGGCGCCGGCATGGATCACCGCATGGTGCGGCTTCAGCGGGTGCAGGGCGCAGCGCTCGTCCAGGGCCGTTTCGGCCGGCTCGTAGAGCGCAGCCAGCAGCAGCGATAAAAAGGCCATATCGTGGCTCAGCGTCAGCCGGCCCACGTCCCCGTATTGTGCCTTGAGCGTATGGCACAGGCCGCAGTAAAAGGCGCGGAAGCGCTGCTGCTCCGCCTCGCTCAGGGCCTGGGGATTCACCGATACATAACCGAACATACTGCCTCCCTTGCATTGCGCGTATTATTATACGCCATTTTCCGGGATTTGGTCAACCGTTCCAGATTTTACATTGTAAACGGCCGTTTTTGTGGTATGATAGAAGCGGATCCCTTTGGAAGGAGGCATCGTTATGAACCTGATGCAGCGCATCCGCGCTTTTATCCAGCGGATCACCTATGGCAGCTATGGATCGGACCAGCTGGGCCAGGTGATCCTGTACGCCAGCATTTTCCTGCTGTTTTTGGGGTTTGCCCTGGGCAACGTTCTGTTTTTGTATCTTTCCATCGCCGGGTACGGCTGGGCGGTGTTCCGCATCTTCTCCAAAAACCGGGAGAAGCGCATGGCCGAAAACCAGCTGTACCTGAACAAGACCGCCCGCCTGCGCACGGAGCTGCGCCAGGCCCGGGTGCGCTTCCGCAACCGCAAGCAGTATAAATATTTCAAGTGCCCCCAGTGCCATACCCGCATGCGCCTGACCCGGGGCTGCGGCGAAAAGGACGTCAAGTGCCCCAACTGCAAAAACATCTTTAAGATGAAAGCGTGACGCGCCGTGCTGTACCTGAGCCGCTTCATTTTTCCGGATGCAGACCGGGAGTTCGATTTCCGGCTGACCGTCAAGCGCACCTGCTATGACACCCTGTATCCCTTTGGCGTGCTGTCTGCCAAGGGGCTGGCTGCGCTGGAGCTGGAGCCGGTCACCATCCTGTACGGCGGCAACGGCAGCGGCAAGAGCACCGCGCTTAACGTGATCGGGGAAAAGCTGGGCCTGAACCGGGATACCCTGTACAACCGCAGCAGCTTTTTTGAGGATTATATCCGCCTCTGTCAGGCGGAAACGCGGGGCCGCATCCCGGGGAACAGCCGGGTGATCACCAGCGACGATGTGTTTGATTTTATGCTCAGCCTGCGGCACCTCAACCAGGGCGTGGATCAAAGGCGGGAGGAGATCTTTGAGGAATACATCGAGAACCGCCGCGGCCCCTTCCAGCTGAAGAGCCTGGAGGATTACGACCAGCTGAAGCGGGTGAACCAGGCCCGGCATATGACCCAGAGCCGCTACACCCGGGCCAACATGAACGGCAACGTCCGCGAGCAGAGCAATGGCGAGAGCGCTTTCTATTACTTTACCCACCGCATCGGCGAAAACGGCCTTTACCTGCTGGACGAGCCGGAAAACAGCCTGTCCCCGGAGCGGCAGATCGAGCTGGCGCGGTTCATGGAGGACAGCGCCCGGTTTTTCGGCTGTCAATTCCTGATCGCCACCCACTCGCCCTTTGTGCTGGCCATGCGCGGGGCCCGGATCTACGATCTGGACGGCGATCCGCCCCGGGTGCGCCGGTGGACGGAACTGGAAAACGTGCGCGCGTATTACGATTTTTTCCGGGAGCACGCGGGGGAGTTCCGGCCGGAGGAAAAAGCAGGCGAACCTGACTGAATGTCGCCCGGCAAACGGAAATGAACACGAATTAAACAGAACATTATCAAACAAAAACTGGACGGGGGTAAGAGAGGAACGTTCGAGACCTCTGCGGTCTCAAGCTCTGTGCCAAAGGGATTTCATCCCTTTTGAATCCCGACGGGCGATGGGGCAAATGACGAAAACCAGACTCGTTTCCGCCAGTTTTTATCCGGTCGCTAAGCAAGTTCCCGGGCGTGCACGGCAAAGCCGTGCCGCCCGGGAACGGTGGCAGGCGTAAAATCCCGTTGGCGGAAAATCCAGCAGCAGGAGTGGAAACAACGCAGCCTCTTTCGGTTCCTTTCTGGGCTGCAGAAAGGAACGCCCCCGTCCGTTCTCCACCGCCAATTACGGTTCGTCTGCTTTTATCAGAGGACATATAAAATTCCGGAAGGATGAACGGCTCATCCATCCGGAATTTTGGTTTTTGTTCGGCGGAGACAAACGCAGGCTTTTACCCGTTCTCAGGGCGCGGGGCTGTACCCGGCGTTTTCCGCCACATAGGCGCTGGTGAACAGGATGGGCGACATCTCCCCGCGGGCCAGCTCGTAGATATGGATGGCGTATTCGCCGATCTCCGCGTGGGCGGTCAGATCGATGGTTACGGAGTAGGTTTTATCGCCAACGCGCTTTGCCGTCTGCCATTCCAGATCGTTCTGGGCGTCGATCTCGCCCCAGACCGCCACGCGGTAATCGCCGGTGCGCAGGGTGGAAAAGGTGATCGTCATTGCGGTGTGATCCTCGGAAAGGACGGCGCTGAATTCCCGGATATCCAGCCCCAGGGTGGTATCCGACAGGCTGCCGCCGCTGGAAAGGGAAAAATACCCGGCCAGGCCGCGCAGGAACTGCTGCTTCTGCTCCACGGAAAGATCGCTGATCTGCGCGCCGCGGGTGCTGGCGGTCAGCGTGCCGTCAAAGAACAGGGTATCGTACGCCGATTGCGATTGCTCCGCATCGCAGAACAGGCTGTCGCCCATAAAATAGTTTTCCGCCGATATATCCAGGTAATCCAGCAGCGTGGGCGCCAGATCCAGGCTGTTGCGGCCGCCGGCGTCGATCACCTGCGGCTGGATGTCCCGGTGCCAGATCACCAGCGGGATATCGCTCAGCTCGGAATGGGCACGGCTGTGCCCGGGAAAGGCGCGCAGGTAATCGGCGTCCACATAGGTGGCGTGATCGGCGGTGAACACCAGCACCGTATCATCCCGGAGGTCGCTTTGCATGAAGCGCTCCAGGAACGCGCCCAGCTGCGCGTCGGTGTTATGGAATTTGTTCAGTTCCGCCATGCCGCCGTCGCCGAATACCGCATCGCCGCTGTCCAGGCTGACGTGCGTCTGGAAGGTGTACATGGACAGGAAGAAGGGCTTCTCCTGGGCGTGCATCTGCTGGGCGGTATCCATCAGCACGGTATAGGCCGTTTTGTCGGTCACGTAATCCATGCCCTCCGTGATGAGGGCGGGATCGGTTACCACGGTATCAAAGCCCAGGTTTTCCAGGTACTGGGTAAAGGGCGCCAGGATGGGCTCGGTGTTGATAAACGCGGTGCTGTATCCCTGGCCGCGCAGGATGCTCTGCAGGGAGGCAAGGCGGTTGGCATCGTAATTGCTCAGCTGATGCCCGGAAAACAGCTGGCCGATGATCCCGCGGAAGGTGGCGAAGGTGTGGTTATAATAATTGGTGAAGCGCAGGCTCTCCTGCTCCAGCGCCTGCAGGTTGGGCATCAGGCCGCGCGCGTCCGCCGCCACGTCCTGGGAAAGCCCTTCACAGATGACCAGGATGATGTTGGGCTGCTCCGGCAGGGCGGCGGACTTGGCCGTGTAATCGCTGATCCCATCCCGGCGGTAGGCCGCGGGGTCCACCTGGTCCGCATCCACGGCGTGCATGGCCTGCTGGAATTCCACTTCCTCCCGCACCAGCGCGCCCAGGCTGAAAAAGGGCGAGCGCGCGGTATAGCCGGCCAGCATCAGCGCGCCCCAGCAGGCCGCCGACAGGCACAGGCCCACGGCCAGCGTTTTCCGGGAGAACAGCGCTTTTTTCAGCGGGATGCACAGCAGCGCCAGGAAGGGAACGACGCCCAGGGCGTATATGCCAAAGTTGCCCTGCAGGTCGTTGATCATATCCAGGTTGGTCAGCATCACCATGGTCACATAGCTGTTGCCAAAAAGCAGCAGCAGCATCTGCGCGTTGTACAGCAGGTACAGGATAAAATGGAGGATATGGCCCGCCGGCGCGCAGAAGGACAGCGCCAGGCTGCTGATCAAAAATACCATGGCCAGCTCCAGCACCCCCACGGGCAGGACGGACCAGCTGCCGCATACGGCGCAGGCCAGCACCGTGATCAGCAGGGAAAAGATATATTTGGCCGCCAATGCCAGCGTGCCCTTGTTGCGCATCGCTTTTTGCAGGAAAGTCACTTTTGCTCCTCCGTTTCAAGGAATGGCTGTATGCCGTCCCGAAAACTGATTATATCATATCCCGCCCCAAATGTACACGGTGCATAAGGCGGTGGATTTTTGCCGATTTGTATGTTATAATGCTCTTGCTTTTATGTGATACGCAAGGAGGACATGCCGATGGCTTCGCTGCGCGGGCTGTATGCCAGGGTCAAGGATCATATGCGCCGTTACAAGGTGCTTTATACCTGCCTGGCTCTGTTTAAGCACATGCTGGTGGCCGGCCCGGCATCGGCGTACAGGCAGGCGCGGATCCTGCTGCGCCAGCGGCTCATGCGGCTCGTGCCCTGGCCCAATAGACAGACGGTTCAGGAGCAGCAGCGCGCGCGGTTTGACAGGAAGATCAAATTCAGCGTCCTGGTGCCGCTGTACAACACCCCGGAAAAATACCTGCGCGAGATGATAGAGAGCGTGCAGGCCCAGACCTATGAAAACTGGGAGCTGTGCCTGGCCGACGGCAGCGACGGGGCCCACGGCGACGTGGAGAGCGTCTGCCGCTATTACGCCCGGCGTGACAGCCGCATCCGCTATCAAAAGCTGGAAAAAAACCAGGGCATATCGGCCAACACCAACGCCTGCATCGATATGGCCACGGGGGATTATCTGGCGCTGCTGGATCACGATGATCTGCTGCATCCCTCCGCCCTGTTTTATGTGATGCAGGCCATCTGCGAGCAGGACGCGGACTTTGTCTATACCGATGAGGCGCACTTCCATGTGAAGCCCAAGGACGCGGACTGCCCCAACTTCAAGCCCGATTTTTGTCCGGATACCCTGCGCAGCTATAACTATATCTGCCATCTTTCGGTGTTCTCCCGGGAGCTGCTGGAACGCGCCGGGGGCGGCTTCCGCAGCGAATATGACGGCAGCCAGGATTATGATCTGATCCTGCGGCTCACCGAGCAGGCCCGGCACATCGCCCATGTGCCCCGGATCCTCTATCTTTGGCGGGTGCACGCCGCCTCCACCGCCTCGGGCATCGAGGCCAAGCCCTATACGCTGGACGCCGCCCGCCGGGCGCTGGCCGCGCATCTTGAGCGCGTGGGGCTGCGGGGAGAGGTGCGGGACGCCCGCATTCCCTCCACCTATGATATCCGCTATGCGATCGAGGGGCAGCCTCTGGTTTCCATCGTGATCCCCACCAAGGATCACGCCGACGATCTGCGCCGGTGTCTGGATTCCATCCGGCAGAAGAGCACCTGGCCCAACTGGGAGATCATCCTGGTGGAGAACAACAGCACGGAGCCGGAAACCTTCCGCTATTATGACAGCCTGCAGGCCGACAGCCGCATCCGGGTGGTCACCTATCAGGGCGCGTTCAATTATCCCGCCATCAACAACCTGGGCGCACGCGCCGCCCGGGGGGATTACCTGCTGCTGCTGAACAACGATACCGAGGTGATCACCCCGGACTGGATCGAGCGGATGCTGATGTTTGCCCAGCGGAAGGACGTGGGCGCGGCGGGCTGCATGCTCTATTATCCCGATGATACGGTGCAGCACGCCGGGGTGATCCTGGGCATCGGCGGCGTGGCGGGCCACAGCCACAAATACTACAAACGCGGCGATCCCGGGTTTATGAGCCGTATGGCCATCGCCCAGAACCTGAGCGCGGTGACCGCCGCCTGCATGCTGATCCGCCGGGACGTATGGGAGCAGGTGGGCGGACTGGACGAGCGGTTCGCCGTGGCGTTCAACGACGTGGACCTGTGCATGCGCATCTGCAAGGCAGGCTGGCGCATCGTTTGGACGCCCTTCGCGGAGCTGTATCATTATGAATCCAAGAGCCGCGGCGCGGAGAACACGCCGGAAAAGGTAAAGCGGTTCAACAGCGAGGTGGATCTGTTCCATGAACTGTGGGATCGGGAGCTGGAGGCCGGCGATCCCTGCTATAACCCCAACCTGAGCCTGGAGCGGGAGGATTTTTCCCTGCGATAAAAGGAGCATGACCATGAGCAAGCAACGGCGCGCAGCCCCTTTGCCTGCCCCCGGGCCTGTATGCCGGGAGGCGAGGGCTTTTTTGCTGATCGCTTTGATCGCGGGCCTGCTGCTGATCTGGCTGATACCGCCCCTGTGCGCGCCGGATGAGGCGGAGCATTTTGCCAATGCTTGGGCGATCTCCCGGGGGCAGCTGCTGGCGGCCCCTGCGGGCAATACCTGCGCGCGCCGGCTGCCGGAGGATTTTAAGGACTTTCTGCGCGCCTACCCCGCTTCCCTTTCCGGGGAGGAGGGCGGACGCTATACCTATCAGGCCATGCAGGCAGCCAGCCAGGCCGCGCCGGAGAATGCGGGAACTTATGCCTACGATACGCATATCGCCTCCTGGGGCTATGCGGTCTCCGCCCTTTCCATGGCGGCAGGCACGGCGTTGGGAAAGCTTCTGGGCTTTGCCGCCATCGGCAGCGCCTATCATCAGATGATCCTGGGGCGGCTGGGCAACCTGCTGTTTTATGTGATCGTAACGTACTTTGCCATAAAGCGCGCGCCGCATTTCCGCCGCACCATGCTGCTGCTGGCCTGCCTGCCCATGAGCCTGTTCCTGGGCGCGTCGCTGAATTACGACGCCATGCTGATCCCCACGGCGCTGTATTTTGTATCCCTGGTGCTGTCGCTGAGCCGGGAGGAGGAAAAGCCCTTGAACCGGGGTGACTGGATCCGGCTGCTGCTGTGCGCCCTGCTGCTCAGCGGCATCAAGGGCTCCGGGGCGGTGCTGCTGCTCCTGCTCTTTGCCCTGCCCCGCCGCAGGCTGGGGGATGGGAAGCGGCTGGCGCTGTTCTGCGGGAGCATTGCGCTGGCGGCAGTTCTTGGGTGGCTGCCCAGCCTGCTGCAATCGGCGCGCATGCCCGCCGCCGGGTCGGAGGACCCCAGCCGCCAGCAGCTCCAATGGCTGCTTTCCCATCCGCTGAAGGTACCGCGGCTGTTGGGCGTCAGCCTGAAGGCTCGGGGCCCTTATTACATCGAGAGCTTTTTCGGATCCCTGGGCTGGCTGGACGCCCATTTTCCGCTGCCCGTTATGCTGCTGGGCTGGCTGGCGCTGCTGGCGTCCGCGGTATACGAGGGCTGCACCTTTGCCCTGTGGCAGGGACACCGCCGCAGGAACCTGGTTGCGCTGGCGGTATCGCTGGTCTTTGCGCTGGGCACCTTCCTGGTGCTGTACGTGATCCATACGCCGCTGCCCGATGTGACGGGCGAGATCGGCGGCGAGTGCGTGGAGGGCGTGCAGGGGCGCTACTTTATCCCCATTTTCCTGCCCGCGCTGCTGGCGGTCTCCAACGGCTGGCTGCTGGGCCGGGACAGGGATTCCCTGCGGACGAACGCCACCGCCCTTTCCTGCCTGTGGAGCGCCTGCTGCGCCGCGCTGACGGTATTCCTGGTACTGGCCAGGTACTGGCTGGCTTGAACGGAAAAGAACTGGAAAATCGGGAGCTGACGGGGAAGGGGTACGCTTCTCTTTTGCGTCAAAAGAGAAGCAGAAAACCTGTTTTGTCGCCGTAAATGCTGCTGGCTTCTTCGCCAACTGGCTTTAACGCCTGCCGCCGTTCCCGGGCCCGTAGCGCCCGGAAAACCTGCCCTTGGGCCGGCTTTCAGCGGAGGGCGGGCCGGAAGGCCTCGGGTAAAGCCAGCTTCGCTGGCCGTGCGGTGCGCAAAGCGCACCGCTGAACAAAGAGAGAAATCCGGAAAAATGAGCGCGTTCATTTTTCCGGATTTCTCTCTTTGTTTTTTTGCCCGGGAACTCGCTTGGCGACCAAAACCAAACTGGCGGAAACAAGTTTGGTTTTTCTCGCAAGTTGGTTCGCCTGTTGAGGTCCAGGAGACGAAGTCTCTTGGCGCAGCGTTTTAGAGGCCGCGGAGGCCTCTAACGTCTCCCGGATTTTTTATGCCCCGATTACGGGGTCACGCGGTTGGGGCCGCGGAACAGGAACATGACTTCCTTGATCGGGATGCCCAGCAACAGCATGGTCAGGCGATCCACGCCCAGGCCGAAGCCGCCGTGGGGCGGGCAGCCGTAGCGGAAGAAGTCCATGTAGAACTTGACGTCCTCGCCCAGGCCCTTTTCATCGGCCTGCTTGCGCAACTGCTCATAGCGGTGCTCGCGCTGGGCGCCGGTGGTGATCTCGGTGCCGCGCCAGATCAGGTCATAGCCCAGGGGCATGCCGTTCTCATCGCGCATATGGTAGAAGGCGCGCTTCTCGGGGCCGTAATCGGTGACGAACAGGAACTCGTGGCCGAATTTATCCATGCTCAGCTTGGCGCACAGATGCTCGGCATCGGTGGTCAGGTCGTTCTTCTCGCTATCGTCCACGGTATAGCCGTAGCGCTCCTCCAGCTCCTTGTACACGTCGGCCAGCTTCATCTCGGGGAAGGGCAGGGTGGGCACCACGGTCTCCAGGCCGAACAGCTCCTTGATCTGCTCGCCGTACTGCTCCTTGACAGCCTTCAGGGCGCACTGCAGCAGCTCCGCCTCGATGGCCATCACATCGCGGAAGGAGGAGATGTAGCTCATCTCCAGGTCAAAGCCGGTAAACTCGGTGGCGTGCTTGTTGGTGAAGCTCTTTTCCGCACGGAACACCGGGCCCACCTCAAAGATGCGGTCAAAGCCGGCGGCCATGGCCATCTGCTTGTAGAACTGGGGGCTCTGGCTCAGGTAGGCCTTGCGGTCAAAATACTTGAGCTCAAACACGTCGGAGCCGCTCTCGGAGGCCGCGGCGATCAGCTTGGGGGTGTGGATCTCCAGGAAGCCGCGCTCCAGCAGGTAATTGCGCATGGCGGCCACCAGGCAGGTCTGGGCTTTGAAGATCAGGGTGTTGCGGTCGCTGCGCAGGTCGATCCAGCGGTAGTCCAGCCGGCTGTCGATGGCGGCGTCCTTGCTGATGGGCAGGGGCTCCGCAATGGATTCGATCTGCATGGTGTCGGGCAGCATCTCGATGCCGCCCATCTTAACGTAGCTGTTCTCCACCACCTTGCCCTCGGCGGTGATCACCGATTCCACGGTGAGCTGATCCACGATGGCGGCCACCTCGGGATGATCAGCCTTCTCCACGGTCAGCTGGATGCGGCCGGTGTAATCCCGGATCACCAGGAAGGCCATGGTGCGCTTGTTGCGGATGTTTTCCACAAAGCCCTGGATCTTGTTGACTTCGCCGATTTTCAGATTGGCGATCAGACTTCTCTCCATTTTTATATCTCTCCCTTTTATAACAGGGCGGCAATTTCGTCCGCCGCGTTTTCGATGGTCAGCTCCTGCTCTTCCTTGGTGGCCATGTTGCGCAGCTTGATCACGCCGCGCTCGTATTCCTCGCCGCCCACCAGGGCGATGTATTTGGCCCCGATCTTATCGGCATACTTGAACTGCGCCTTCAGGCTGCGGCCGTTCAGGTCGCTGTCCGCCTTGATATTCAGCGCGCGCAGACGCTGGGCAAAGGTAAAGGCGGGCACCTTCATATCCGCGCCCAGGTTGGCCACGTACACGTCGGTCACGCTGGGCATAGCGGGCAGCAGGTTCTGGTTTTTGAGCTCGATCAGGATGCGCTCCGCGCCGATGCCGAAGCCCGCCGCCGGGGTGGCCGGGCCGCCCAGCTGCTCCACCAGCCCGTCGTAGCGGCCGCCGCCGCACAGCGCCAGGCCCTCACGGCCGGACTGCATGATGATCTCGAACACCGTTTTGGTGTAATAATCCAGGCCGCGCACGATGCGGGGATCCACCTGGAAGGGGATGTTCTGCGCCGTCAGCAGCGCCTGCAGCTGATTGAAGTGCTCCCGGCATTCATCGCACAGGCAGTCCAGGATCACCGGGGCGTCCTTTACGATCTCCTTGCACTTTTCCTCCTTGCAGTCCAGGATGCGCAGCGGGTTCTTTTCAAACCGCTCCTGGCAGGTGGCGCACATATTGTGGATGTTGTCGCCCAGGTACTGCTTCAGGGCCGCGTGATACTTGGGCCGGCAGTTGGGGCAGCCGATGGAGTTGATGTGCACGCTCAGGTTTTTGAGGCCCAGGCTGGTGAGCATGCCCATCAGCGTGGAGATCAGCTCCGCCTCCACCGTGGGCTCCTTGCCGCCGAAGCACTCCATGCCGAACTGGTGATGCTCGCGCAGGCGGCCGCTCTGGGGGTTCTCATAGCGGAAGATGGGCGCGTTCAGATAGTAAACCTTGCAGGGCAGGGTATCGGCGTACATGTGGTTTTCGATGAAGGAGCGCACAGCGCCCGCCGTGCCCTCGGGCTTCAGCGTGATGCTGCGGTCGCCCTTGTCCTTGAAGGTGTACATCTCCTTCTGCACGATATCGGTGGTATCGCCCACGCCGCGCAGGAAGAGCTCCGTATGCTCGAACACCGGGGTGCGGATCTCCCGATAGCCTGCCCGGGCCGCCGCCTCCCGCTCCTTCTGCTCGATCCATTGCCACAGGTAGGCATCCTGGGGCAGCATATCCCGCGTGCCCTTTGGCGCTTGAACTTGCATGCAATCCCTCCTGATAAATAAATAGCCCCATGCCTTTGCATGGGACGAAATTGCTTTCGCGGTGCCACCCAGCTTGCATCCTGCGATGCCGCTTTTTCCTTAACGCGGAGAACGCCCGTTTTTGCGGGAAGCTCAGGGGGTGTCAGTCCCGTCACAGCTAAAAAATATTATATACTGCCCCGGCGGATTTTGTCAAGGCGGCGGGGAAAATTGTACGGAAGAGGGGACGGGCCTTCTCTTTCCGCGCCGGAAAAGAGAAGCGGAAAGGGCTGCTTTGACACCGCTCCTGCTGCCTGGGCGGAGAATGCAAACATCCGGGCGCATTCTGCGTTCTGCATTCATCCCCCGCTCCCTTTCCGGGCGTCAGAACTCAAAATCGCAGGCCACGGACGCGCTGCGCACCTCGTGCATGCGCTTTTTGACCGGCATGTGCACCGGATGGGTCTGGTACGCCTGGAAGGCCTCCATGGTATCGAACACGGTGATCAGCGCCAGGTCGTAGGAGCGCTCGCTGTGCAGCACGTCGGCTCCGGCTTCCAGATCGATCATGCCCTCGATTTTGCCCTTCATACCGTAAAAATTCCTGACCAGCTGGGGAATCTCATCCTTGAATTCATCCTTGATTTTGAACAGCACGATGTGACGGATCATAGCTTTCCCTCCTTGATTTCGATGAGCAGTTGCTCCAGAATGTCCGCGGAGATCCGGGCCAGGCGGGGGCAGGGGCGCTTCGCGTAGTATTCCGCCGTCCGCGGCTCGGGCTCGCCGCCGGGCGCGGCGTTCACCCCCTGCAGCAGCTCCCGGCAGACGATGCTGCCGTTGATCTCCCGGAATCGCCGGGCAAACTCCTGCACCCGGCGATAGTGCGTTTTCTTGGCCTCCATATCCCGGGGGTCATCATAGCCGCAGGCCATGCCCAGCACCAGCAGCGCGCCGCTGACCGTGCCGCATACCTCCCGCAGCCGCCCCATGCCCCCGCCGAAGGAGGCGGAGAGCCGCGCGGCGGCGGCGGTATCCAGGCCGGTCACATCCTCAAAGGCGCAGACCACCGCCTGGGCGCAGTTGTATCCCTGGCGGAACAGCGCCTCGGCCCGTTCACCGTGCTGCATGGCGGCCTCCTTTTTTATCCCATGGAGAAGGCTCCCGAAGTTGCCCCCGGGAGCCTTGAAGGTTGTATAAATTACTTGGTCATCGCCTGCTGAACAGCCACAGCCACGGCCACGGTCATGCCGACCATGGGGTTGTTGCCGGCGCCCAGGAAGCCCATGGAGGCGGGGCCGGCGGCCATGTTGTCGGGATGCAGGGTGCGGCCGGTGCCGCCGCCGGAAGCCACGGAGAAGTACTTCTTGCCGGCTTCCCAGCGTTCCTTCTTGTAGGTGCCGGCCACGGGATGCTGGAAGCGGGTGGGGTTGGTGGAGTTGCCGGTGATGGAAACATCCGCGCCCTCATGCCACATGATGGCCACGCCCTCGCGCACGTCGTCCGCGCCGTAGCAGCGAACCTTGGCGCGATCGCCGTTGGAGTCCTTGCCCAGGCCGTTCAGGATCACGCGCAGGGGCTTGGTGCGCACCTTGTTGGCGTTCAGGGCGATCTTGATGGCGCCCTCGGCGGCGGCGAAGGACTCATGGCCGGCCAGGAAGGCGAAGCACTCGGTCTCCTCGTCCAGCAGCATGGCGCCCAGGTTGCCGTGGCCAATGCCCACCTGGCGCTGGTCGGCAACGGAGCCGGGGATGCAGAAGGCCTGCAGGCCGGTGCCGATCCACTTGGCGGCCTCGGCGGCGTTCTTGGCGCCTTCCTTCATGGCGATGGCGGCGCCCAGCTCGTAGGCCCACTTGACGTTCTCAAAGCAGATGGGCTGGGTGCTTTCCACGATGCTGTAAGCGTCCACGCCCTTGCCGTTGGTATAGGCCTTTACTTCTTCAAAGTTTTTGAAACCGTATTTATCCAGAACAGGCTGCAGCTGGGGCATGCGGCCTTCATAGTTTTCAAACAAAGCCATCTGTCGCACCTCCCATTATTCTTTGCGCGGGTCGATCCACTTGACCGCGCCGTCTTCCGCCTTGAACCGGCCATAGGTACCCAGGTTCTTCTCGTACGCCTCGTTGGGGCTCATGCCCTTCTTGATGGCGTCCATCATCTTGCCCAGGCTCAGAAACTGGTAACCGCAAACCTGGTCGTCCTTATCCAGGGCCATCTTGACCACGTAGCCCTCGGTCATCTCCAGGTAGCGGGTGCCCTTCGCTTTGGTGCCGTACATGGTGCCCACCATGGAGCGCAGGCCCTTGCCCAGATCCTCCAGGCCGGCGCCCACGCGCAGGCCGTCATCGGAGAAGGCGGACTGGGTGCGGCCGTACACGATCTGCAGGAACAGTTCGCGCATGGCGGTATTGATGGCGTCGCACACCAGGTCGGTGTTCAGCGCTTCCAGGATGGTCTTGCCAGGCAGGATCTCGCTGGCCATGGCGGCGGAGTGGGTCATGCCGGAGCAGCCGATGGTCTCCACCAGCGCTTCCTCGATGACGCCGTCCTTCACGTTCAGGCTCAGCTTGCAGCAGCCCTGCTGGGGGGCGCACCAGCCGATGCCGTGGGTGTAGCCGGAGATGTCCTTGATTTCCTTCGCCTGGATCCATTTTCCTTCTTCAGGAATCGGAGCGGGGCCATGGTTCGGGCCTTTGGCAACACAAACCATGTCTTCTACTTCCTTCGTGTATTGCATATGACTCGGTTCCTCCTGTTCGGATTGATTTAAAAACATTACCAATTCAGTATACCATAAGCAAAAGTTGCCCGCAACCATTTTTTTCATGATTGCGGGCGTATTTTCGCTTATCGCTCCATGGGCATCAGCTCGCTGGCCACTGTCTCTCCGCTCTGTCCGACCATTACCAGCTGGATGTAATACCGGGTATTTTCATCCCCGGGGGAGAAGGCGGTCTGCAGTCCGTCCTCGCCCACCATAAATTCATAGAAGGAGATGACGTCGTCCTCGGCGTCCGGCCAATCGGTAAAGGATTGGATGCGGCCATCCTCGCTCCGGGTCAGCCGCCGCACCGGGATGACGCTCTCCAGCAGGTCGCCGGGCTCGACTTCCATCAGCTGCTTGGGGGCCATCATGGTTTCCTCGTCGGTCTCGGGCACCAGCTCCAGCACCACGCCGTCGGGGTTCTCCGCGTTGCGCAGCACCATGGCGTCCACCGTGTATATATCCAGATCGCGCATCAGCAGGAATTCCGTCCAGTACCGGGCGGAATCCTCGGTATGCTCCCGCTCGATCAGCACCACGTCGGCCCACTCCTGGTTTTCGGCGCAGTAGAGCTTAAAGGTGTTCAGCTCCCGCTGGGCGGAGAGCAGGCCGCTGGGGGAGAGCTGCACGTCCCGGGAGAGCTCCACCAGCCGGTAGGTATCGGGGTCATCCTCCATGGCGGCCAGGATCATATACAGCCCGCGCACATAATCGGCGTGCTGCTCGGGGGTGAGCTGCAGGGTATAGACCGGCGCGGGTTCATCGGCGGCCACGGGCGCTTCAGTGGCCTCGGGCTCCTCGGCGGCCACGGGCGATGCGACAGCAACTGGGGGCGCGACGTACAGCGCAAAGGCGCCGCTCTCCCCGGCGCTTTCGGGGGCGGAGGAGGTGGTGGTCCTGCGGCCCGACGCCGCGGTGATCAGCTGGGTGCTGTTGGGGGTGGTGGAGGCCAGGCCCAGCTTGGCGCCCGACGCGCCGGTTTTATAATTCATCTGCTGCTCCAGGTAGGCGGCATAGCCCGGGGCGAAGCCGCGCTTGGCCAGGGAGCGGTACATGGTCAGGTAACGCTTGGCGTTCTGGTTGCCCTCCAGGGGGTGGTAGAAGCTCAGTCCGCCGGTATTGGATACGTTGGATACGTGGTAGGCCACGCAGCCGTCGATGGCCCGCAGCAGCTGCTCCGCGCTGCTGGGCAGCTTTTCCCGGATCTTCTGGCAAAAATCGCGCATATCAAACAGATCGTAGGCGGAGCTGCTGGTCCAGCGGCCCACGCCCTTGGTGCTGTTGATGTAGAAGGAGATCATGGGCAGATCGGCGGGCACGGAGAAGGCGTTGTTCTGATAGAACAGGTTGTCCATGGCGGCGCCCACGGCGGAGATCTGCCCCAGCCGCAGCACGGACATGGTATAATCGCGGTTTTTGCTCATGGATTTTTTGTACAGATCGCAGATTTCCCGGGCCAGCGCCTCGGTATCATCGGCATACATGCTGGGCTGGCCCATAAAGGCGTAATCCAGGCCGCTGCCGGGCACGTTTTCCTCCGAGGCGATCATATATTCCGCGTAGGGGGCCATCACCGCGGCCACCTCCACGCTGCCCATCAGGCACACGTCAAAGCAGACCATCTCCAGCTTGTTATTCTCCAGCCCGGCGTCCTCCAGGGCGTAGGCCAGATCGAAGATGCTCATCATATGATCGGATATGGCGTCATGCCCGTAGCCGCCCAGGGGGCCGCCGCCGTGGTTCCACAGCAGCAGATCATAGCGCTCCGCCGGGCAGGCCTCCATGGCGGTTTTGATAAAGTAGGTCAGCACCGAGGATTTGGCCATATCCCGGCGGGTGGCCGTATCCAGCGGCATATACCGATCCGCGCCGGTGGTGCTGATCAGCTTGAAGATCTGCATCTGGCCGTCCACCAGATCCACCTCCCGCCAGCTCTCCGACCCGCCCAGGCCAAACACCACGTTGACCCGGCTCAGATCCACGCCGCTGGCGGCGATCTCCCGCATATCCCGGGAGGCGCACTGGGCGTCGGCCTCCAGATCGGAGCCCACCATGTAGACCATCACCGTGCGCTTGGCCATCTCCCCGCCGGAGGGGGCGGGATTGGCAGTGACGGCGGGCTTTACGGTCGGCGCGGCGGTGACGGCGGGCTTCACCGTGGGCGCGGCGGTGACGGCGGGCTTCACCGTAGGCGCGGCGGTGACGGCGGGCTGCACGGTCGGCCCCGTCACCACCGAGGGCAGCGGATTGCCGTTGACATCCAGCATCGGCCCCGGCGCCGCCGTCGGCGAC
>CADAHU010000047.1 GCA_902787835.1 uncultured Eubacteriales bacterium | reverse complement strand
TTCAATTCAAGCTGATTCGCTCGTTGGGAGTCCAGAGGGCCGAAGGTCCTTTGGCGCAGGTTTGGGCTGCGGAAGCCCAACGTATCTCCCCCTGCAAATTCCAATATGTCGATATACGCAAATTATTTTACCAGCCGGATCCGGCTGTTGGCCTGAGCGGCATCGGCGAAAACGCGCTGCATGCGGCGGCACCAGGCCCCCATATCGCCGGAATCGGGCAGGCGCAGGGAAAAGGCCATGGGGCGATCCCAGGTGGACAATACGTCATAGAGCGCGTCCAGGTTTTTGCCGTAGTACTCCGGCAGGGCCAGGGCGTTTTTCAGGTATTCATGGGCGGCCTCCGGCGTGGGGATACGGGTAAAATTCAGGGTAACTTTCACAGATCCTCGCCTCCATAGAGCAGTTCAAAGCTTTTGAAGCCATCGGCAGAATAATAGATCAGGCCGTCGCTGGAGAACACCAGGCGTTCATCGCTGCGCTGGCCGGGCTGGCCGTTCACATCGCACTCGTACCAGGTGCGGGTCTCCGTGGCGGGCAGCAGCCCCTCGCGGTTGCCAAACTCGTCTCCGCCGATGGTATAGCCGGGCGCAACCTCGTCCAGGTTATCCTTTTTGGCCGACCAGCCCAGCTCCCGCGCCTCCTGCTTGGTAATGTAATTGGCAGGCAAGCCCCAAAACTCATGAATGTACAGCGCCACGCTGTCCCGATCGGTATACAGCCCGTCCTCCTCCACCGTAAGGGGCGTGGGCACGGCCGTCGGCGCCGGGGTGGGCGTGGGCACGCTCCCGGGCGTCGCGGTGGCGGTGATCACCTGCACCTGGGTAAAATGGCTGTAATGATCAGCGGTATAATATATCAGCCCGTCGGTGGAAAAGAGCAGGCGCTCCGCACCGCGGTAGCCGCCGGCATAATTGATATCGCATTCCTTCCAGGTACGGCCTTTTTTGCTGGGCAATTGCCCTTCATAGTTGCCAAAGCGGTCGCCTCCGATGGATTTGCCCGGGGCCACCTTCCAAAGATTGCCCGCGCTGCTGCTCCAGCCCAGGCCGGACGCCTGATTCTTGGTGATATAATTTTCCGGCAGCTGCCGGTACGCCGTCAGATAAACGGCCACCTCCTCCAGCGTGCTGTACCAGCCGCCGCGCTCCACCGGATAATCATCTGCGTTCACGCGGATCATCTGCTCCGCCAGCGCGCCGGTCAGCAGCAGCAAAAGCACCAGCAGCAGCGCCGTGATGCGCCGCAAGAAGCTCATGGCATTTCCTCCTTTGTTTTTACTGCCACCATTTTATCCCCTCCCGATAAAAAACGCAAGCAAAACCGCGCGCTGGGAATGAGTGGACTTTTTGATGTGCCTATGCTATAATACCGGAGAAAATACCGGCGTTTTCACCCGATGCGCCGATGCGGAATTGAGGAATCGCACCTTTGGATACAAACACGAAGGAACAAAAGAAAAAACGCCTGCGCATTCTGGCGCTGTTCACGGCGATCTATTTCTGCGCCGCGGGGCTGCTGCTGTGGCTGGTATGGGATGCCTGGCAGCGGCAGGCGGTCACCGAGGGAGGCGTGAGCCGCGGCTTTGCCACCGAGGCGCTGCAGGCCGGCGATGTCCTGACCCAGAGCTTCCAGCCGGTCATGGATTTTGTGCAGGAGATCACCCTGGACGTGAGCCATTGGCCCCAGGACGCCTCCGCCGCGGTGGAAGTCACCCTGCTGCGCGGCTGCGATACCCTGTGCCAGCGGCGCCTGACGGCCGCGGATTACGCCGACGGCAGCCTTCGCTGCGCCATCGATCCGCCCACGGCGGCCCGGGGCGGCGAATTGGCCGTCGCCATTACCGGCGCCGATCTTTCGCTTTGGGGCGGGGATACCATCGCCGCCGGGCGGTTTGACGTGGCCGATCAGCAGGCCGGCACGCTGACGCTGAACGGCCAGACGCTGTCCGGGCGGCTGGTCATGACGGTGCGCGGCTACAACCAGTACCATGTGCTGCGCTATTATTGGCCCGTGGCGCTGGCGCTGTATGCGGCGGGGCTGATCTTCCTTTCGATCCAGCTGCGCCGCCCCCGCAGCCTGCTGGTGATCCTCAGCCAAACCATCAAGCGCTACAAATACCTGCTCAAGCAGCTGGTGGGCCGGGATTTTCGGGTCAAGTATCAGGCCTCGGTGCTGGGCGTGCTGTGGAGCTTTCTGAACCCCATGCTGATGGCCTTTGTATACTACTTTGTATTCAGCACCATCTTCAAAAGCGCCATCGATCATTTTATCGTGTACCTGATGAGCGGCATCATCCTGTTCAACTATTTTTCCGAGTCCACGTCGCTGAGCCTGATCTCGGTGGTGGGCAACGCGCCGCTGATCACCAAGGTCTATATTCCCAAATACATTTTTCCCGTGACCAAGGCGCTCTCCTCCGCCATCAACCTGGCGATCTCCTTTATCCCGCTGTTTGCGCTGATGCTCTTTACCGGCGTCCCCTTCCACAAAAGCCTGCTGCTGATCCCGCTGCTGCTGTTTTTCCTGGTAGGCTTCGCCACCGGGGTGGGGCTGATCCTGTCGGCCATGTACGTGTTCTTCCGGGATGTCGGCTTTTTGTGGTCGGTGCTGATCTCCATCTGGAATTTCCTGACGCCCATCTTTTACCCCGTCTCCATCATCCCGGATAAATACATGCCCTTCTATCAGCTGAACCCGATGTACCAGATCCTGTCCTTCGCCCGGTCCATCATCCTGAACGGCGTATCGCCCGCGCCCCAGGCCTACCTTTTCTGCCTGCTTTGGTCCATGGGCACGCTGGCCATCGGGCTGGCGGTCTACTATAAGAGCCAGGATAAATTCTGTCTGTACCTGTAATCGCGGAGGAGTGCCATGGCCCCGATCATCACCGTGGAAAACGTTACCATGAAATTCCATCTCAACGCCAGCAAGACCACCAACCTGAAGGAATGGGTGGTGGCCTTCCTGAAAAAAAGATTGAGATACAACGATTTTTACGCCCTGCAGGATATCTCCTTTACCGTGGAGCCCGGTGAGGTGCTGGGCATCATCGGCCAGAACGGCTCGGGCAAAAGCACGCTGCTCAAGGTAATCAGCGGCGTATACAAGGCCACCTCCGGCTCCAGCCGGGTAAACGGCCGCATCGCCCCCATGCTGGAGCTGGGCAGCGGCTTCGATTACGAGCTGTCCGGCCGGGAAAACGTGTTCCTCAACGGCGCGATCCTGGGCTATGACGAAAAATTTCTCAAAAGCAAATACGATGAAATCGTGGCCTATTCCGAGCTGGAGGAGTTTATCCTGCAGCCGCTCAAGACCTATTCCTCCGGCATGGTCACGCGCCTGGCGTTCTCCATCGCCACCCTGGTGGAGCCGGAGATCCTGATCGTGGACGAGATCCTCTCCGTGGGCGACGAGCGGTTCCAGCGCAAAAGCCGCGACCGCATGCGCCAGATGATGGAGGGCGGCACCACCGTGCTGATGGTCAGCCACTCCCTGGATCAGATCCGCGATCTGTGCACCCGCGCCTTGTGGCTGGATCACGGGCATATGATGGCCCTGGGCGATACGCAGCCGGTATGTGACCAATACCAGGAATACATGCGGGCCAAGGGATAAAAGAAAACCAAGCAGGATCAGCGACGCATTTGCCGCTGATCCTGTTTTTTAATCCAATCCGTAAATCCGCCGCAGCTCCGGCGTGTATTGGCCGCTTTCATCATAGATCACCAGGGGCGGCTCCACCCTCAGGCCCGGATGGGCGTACAGCATGGCCTCCACCAGGCAAAGATGCGCCTGCTTGTCCGCCCGGGAGTGGGCCATGCGCAGGCGCTTGGGCTCCAGGCGGCAATCCCGCAGAGCGTCGATCAGCTCCAGCAGCCGGGCGGCGGGGAACACGCAGCAAAGCCGGCCGCCTTCATGCAGCAGCCAGACGGCGGCCCGGGCCACATCGCCGATGGCGCAGGTCTCCTCGTGCCGGGCCAGGCGCTTGCTCTCCGCCGGGTTCAGCAGCGTGCCGCCCGCCTTGCCGTAGGGCGGGTTGCAGGTCACCAGATCATAGGCGGCATGGGGCAGCAGCTCCCGGATGCGCCGCAGATCGCCCGCATGCACGCGCAGCCGGTCGGAAAGGCCGTTGAGCGCCATGGATCGGGCTGCCATATCCGCCATATCGGGCTGGAGCTCCACGGCGTCGCCGGTGATGGTGGGCTCCCGGCCATAGAGCAGCAGCGGGATCACGCCGGTGCCTGTGCCCAGATCGCACAGCCGGTCGCGCTTCCGCGGCGCGGCAAAGGCGCTGAGCAGCACCGCGTCGGTGCCAAAGCGGAAGGCGTCCGTGCGCTGGATCACGCGCAGACCGCCCCGCTGCAGATCATCGATTCTTTCGTTTGCTTTCAGTTCCATCAGGGATACTCCAGTACGCCGGCGGGCACATAGCCCGTCCTTCCTTCATATTCCGCCAGCCGCCAGCTGCCGCTCTCGGCCAGCACCAGCACATAATCCCCGGCGGGGATCAGCAGATCAACGGCCGCATCCGCATCGGCGGCGGCGCGCAGCGCCGTGCCCGCCTGGGCAACCCGGGCGGTACGAGGCAGGGCAGCGTTCTCCGCAGGCTGATCAAAGGCCAGAAACTGGCTCTTCACATAGCCGGTGGCCGCGCCGTAGGTCACCTTGGACCATTTTTCGCCGTAGCTCAGCACAATCACGCTGGCTTCCCGGGGGATCGTGCGCAGCACTTTTGACCCGGAGGACGCCTTTTCCCGCAGGTTCAGCGATCCCTGGGGCGTGGCGACCTTCGCCGTCATGGCCTCCGCCACGGGCTGGGGCACATCCACAAAGGTCAAAAACGCGGTCATCACGTATCCGGTCTTGCTGCGGTAAGCCACCTTGGTCCATTTTTCGCCGGGCGTCAGCACCTCGACCATTTCATTCTGCGGGATCCGGGCCAGCACAGCGGCGCTGGAGGCCGCCTTTTTGCGCAGGTTCAGAGATCCCTCGGCGGTGGTCACCTTGGCGTAGGTCACGGTGGACTGTACCGGGATGGGCTTCCACGATGGATCGGTGACGCCCGCCGCCGGCGTCCCGGCGGGCGCAGCCGCTTGGGAAAAGCGCAGGTATTTGGTCATGGCAAAGCCGGTCTGGCCGTTATAATTGACCTGACACCAGGTTTCGCCCCGGGCCAGCACGGAAACCGTGGCGCTGCGGGGCAGCACGCTCAGCACTGCCGCCTGGGCGGAGGCCGCCTTTCGCAGATTCAGCGGGCCGCTCTCGGTGGCGACCACGGCGGTGAGCGTTTCGCTTCCGCCCATGCCCAGGGACAGATAGGACGCGGCGCAATAGCCGGTGACGCCGTGATAACGCACCCGGTGCCAATCGCTGCCGGCCTGGCTGACGATCACCCGCTCCCCCAGGGGGATCTGCAGCAGCACCGCGCTGCTCATGGCCGCCTCTTGCCGCAGGTTGAGGGCGGTGGCCGCGCCGGTGACCAGAGCGTATTGCTCGCCCGCGCCGGGCGCATCCTCCCGGGCGTGCATCACCATGCCGTTCATGCGCAGGCGGGCGGAAGGCACATAGCCGGTGACGCCCTCGGCGATCACCTGGCTCCAGGCCCCGTCATCATAGCACACCTGCACCACCGCGCCCCGGGGAAGGGTGCGCTCCTGCCATCCGGAAAGGCTGGCGGAAAGGTACAGGGGCGTCTGCTCGGTTACCTCCGCGCCGCATACGCTGGCATCCACCGCCGGGCCGGTATACGCTGGGGAGGATGTGATATACGCCATGCTCACATAGCCCGACTGGCAGCCGTACTGGGTGCGCGCCCAGCCGTTCTCCTCCTCCAGGATGGGCAGGATGGCGCCCACGGGGATCTGCACCCGGGCGGCGGCGGTCAGGCTGGGGCCTTCCCGCAGGTTCAGGTACGCGGTGCCGCCCACCGTGCCATAGGCCGCGGCCGGGGTCACGGGCGGCAAAGCGCCGTCAGGCTGCCCCTGCAGCCGGAGGCCGTCGGCCTGCAGATAGCCGGTCAGCGCGCCGTAGGTCACCAGATACCAATCGCTGACCCGGGCATGCACGGTGACCGCCGCGCCATAAGGTATGCCGGTGATCACCGCGCCGGCGGGAGAGGCCTCCCGGCGCAGCGCCGCCTCGCCCGTGGGCGAATAAAGCCGAACGATGCCGACGGCGGCGTCCATTGCGGGCGTTCCCGCCGGGGTATCCACGGTAAGCTCCTCCCGGCTGAGACCGCTGCCCAGGGGAGAAAGCGCCGAGCGCACAAAGCTGCGGCGCACGCGCTGACAGCCCTCGAAGTAGAACTGCAGGATCTGGTCATAGGTGTACCCCAGATCGCCCATGCGCATGGCGCCCCGCTGGCTCATGCCGGTGCCATGGCCGAAGCGCCGGGCCTGCACCGTAAAGCCGGAGGCGGTGGGCGTAACGCTCCACAGTTCGTTGTTATTGCCATTGATGCTCATGCCCAGCTTTTTCTCCAGCTCGCTGAAGATATCAAAGGTCAGCGTGCCGGTTTTTTGCACGCCGTCGCAGGTGGCCTTCACATCAAAATTCAGCTTGGTATACAGCCTGCTGGGCTCCGCGTAGCGCGGGGTATGGGGCGTAACCGCGGTAACAGCGGTGATACTCACGTTCTGCGCGCCGAACACCGATTTTGCCTTGCTGATCAGCAGGGCTTGCAGCGCGCCGGTCTGGCTGCCGGAGGCCGCCACCTTAAAGGAGCGCACCGGGGCAGCCGGATTCTGATAATCGTAGGGATCATCCTTGACGCGGATATAATCGTAGCCGGAATAGCCCCAGATATTGCGGGCGGATTCGATCTGCCCGCCGTTGCTGGCGGTGTAATAGGTGGCGGTATACGCGCCGCTGTTCATGGCCACGATGCCCCGGGTCTCCTCCACCGCCTGGCGGCAGCGGGCGTTGCCGGCGGGCGTGCCGTTGTACACCTGATCGTTGGTGGTATCCACCAGGTCGTAGGCGCGGCTCCTGCCGTTATCCATGGCGCGCACCGTATAGGTGCGGGCGCATACGCACTGGGCCTTGAGCGCCTCCAGGGCGGAGGAATTGCCCATCTCATAGGGCAGCACGCCCACCAGATAATCCTCGATGAACACGTGCACGATGATCTGCATGCGATAGACGCCGCCGCTTTTGACGGATCTGAACTGCACGTCGCCCGGGTACAGATTGGCGCTGACCCGGGCCTGCCGGATCTGCACGCCGTTGTTTTCCCCCGGGCGGCTGTGGCGGCGCAGGGTAAAATCGGTCCCCATCTCCCGGGAGGAGCCGCCGGCGGTCAGCGTCAGCCGTCCGGAGGCGCTGTTCAGGCTCACGCTGACCGTGCTGCCCTCCGCAAGCGCCGTGGCCGACGTGCCATCCAGCGAATAGCTGCCGCGGATGGTCACATCCACCCGCCCCGGATGGCCCAGAGAGGAAAGATACACCCGAACCATGCCGTCCAGAACGTCCTCCGGAGCCGCCTCCGCAGACAATACAAGGCATTGCCCCAGGCAAAAAGCCAGCAGCAATGCCATGCACTTTTTCAGGATACTGCGCGTATTTCCCATGGGCTTTGGTCCTCCAAGCGGCAAAGTTGTAACACTTTTGTAACCATTTGGAGTATACCATAGGCCCCTGGGGATGTCTATTTGTGCTTTTTGGCAGCGCTGCCAGCGCGCTTCCGGCTGAAATGCCGGGCAATGGGCCGCTCAAAGGCATAGGTTACCAACGCGGATATGAGCAAAGCCCCGCCATAGCACATCGCCGTAAACAGGATCTGCCAACTGCGGTCCCCCGCCGACCAGGGGCTCTCAAACTGCGATACCGGAATATGCCATTCCTTGAGCTGCACGGCAAACACCTGATGCCACATGTAAAACTGGAAGGAGACGGCGGAGAGGAAGGCCGTTACCCGGTTGCCCATCAGCAGCCGCAGGGGACGCGCCCCAAAGAGCAGCCCCAGCAGCAGCAGGGCGCAGAGCCCGGACAGGGCAAACCGGCGATCCATCTGCCCCAGGCGGATGTTATCGTATCCGCTGCTGCCGGCCTGCCCCAGCACCAGCTGCCATGCGCCCCACAGGCACAGCACCAGCAGGGCGGTAAACAGCGCCTCCGTCCAGCGGTCCTGCTTCATGCGGCGCTTGAGGGCGGTATAGATGCCCGCCGCCAGCATGCCGTTGGCGTAGCACTCCAGCTGGGCGGGCAGCTGATTGAACAGCAGGGTGGTATCGGGCTGGACGCGCACCCAGCTTTTATAGCCGATGGCCGCCGCCAGCATGCCCAGGTACACCGCCAGGGGCCAGCGGCGGAACATGCGCCCCAGGAAGGGAAAGATCAGGTAAAACTGCATCTCCACCCCCAGCGTCCACAGCGCGCCGTTCAGCGGAGAGCCGGTATAGCTGAAGGGGAACAGCGTGTGCGTAAAGGTGGCGTGGGCCAGCAGATCGCGCCCCATATGCCAGGCGTTCAGGCTGCCGTCGGTATCATATTTACCCTGGGGCAGGGCCACAAACACCAGCATAACCAGCACGCACAGGTAATAGGAGGGCACGATGCGCAAAATACGCTTTTTATAGAAGGGCAGGATGCGCGGCATGGGCTTGCCGTCCTCCGCCGCGGCGGCGTAGGGCAGGTAGAGCAAAAAGCCGCTGAGCATCAGCATGGCGTCCACCCACATATAGCCGGAGCGCAGCAGGGGATCCAGCGACTGCCGCCAGCCGCCAATGGACAGCACCGGCGTCAGCCAGCTCTGCTGCCAGATATGAAAGCTGCCCACGATCAGCACAAAAAGCGCCCGGGCGCCATCCAATACAGGAAGGCGTCCGTCGCGCTCTGTGGCCGTATAGGCTATGTATTTTTCTTTCCAGGTGCTCATTCGGTTACCCGCGTCATGCCATACTGCACTTTGGTTTTGTTATTCTCCACCGAGAGCGAATTGCCCTCGCAGTTATAGATCGTCCATTCCTCCCGCAGGTTATCGGGCTGATCGCCGGTATAGAAGGCAAACTGGCTGCCGCGGAAGTAATAGGAGCGTCCGTCAATCACGCAGGTGCCATCATCCTTGAACTCCATCAGCACGCCGGTGCGGCTGACCCAGCGGCCCAGCATGCGGTAGCAAACGCGATCCAGCTTGCGCTCCACATCCTTATAGCCGGGGATGTTGCGGTAGTAGATCAGCGCCTCGTAGGGCTTCTTTTCGTCATACAGCTGATTGGCGTACAGGTAATTGGCCTCCTGATACATGCCGGCCAGCCCGGCGTAAGCCGCGCTGTCGTTCTCCCGCTCCACCGTTTCCATCACCTGGATGGCGGCGGCGTAATCGCCGGCGGCCATGGCGTCCCGGGCCTCCTGGTACACCGGCCCATAGTACTCGTCATAGCAGGCCAGAGCCAGGGAAGCGGCGTCCTCGTACTCGCCGATGGAGGCAAAGAGCAGCGCGGCCTCGTGGAGGTTGCCCGCCTCCATCTGGGTCTTGGCGGTATGGTACACGCTCTGCTGCCGCAGCGTCTCGGCATCGCCGTAATCGGGGATATCGGCCAGGTACTGCGCGGCCAGCTCATACTGGTCCTGGGCGATGGCGGCTTCCGCCAGGGCGTAGGTGCACATCTCGTACTGCTGGCGGGCGTCCTGATAGCTCCCGGCCAGGTTGAACTGCTCGGCGGCCTGGGCGGCGTTGCCCGCATCCAGCAGCTGCTTGCCCCAGGTGTAATGGGCCTCCTGCAGCATGGCGGCAGCCTCCTCGTCCCCCTCCAGCGTTTCCAGCTGGGCGATGGCGGCGGCATACTCGGCATCCTTGATCATCTGCCGGGCCAGGCTGCGGCGGGCGGAGGCCAGCTGCTCGGCGCTGTCCTCATATTCGCCCAACGCCTCGAAGCTTTGCACGGCGGCGGCATAATCGCCGGCGGCCAGCTGGCCCGCGGCCTGGCCGTAGCGCAGCTGCAGCACGCGGTCGTTGGTATCCTTGTATTCCGGGATGCTGGCAAACAGCTCCAGCGCGCCCTCGGCGTTCCCGGCCTCCTGCAGCGCCACGGCGGGCGCATAATAGCTCTCCTTGAGCAGCGCCAGGGCCGGCTCATAATCCATGGCCTCGCCCAGGATCTCCCGGGCCAGGGCATAATCGCCCGCATCCATGGCCGCCTGGCCCAGCGCCTCGCTGCACTGCCAGGATTTTTCCAGCGAATCGCGGAAGGTCAGGATTTTATCGAACATCGCCTTGGCGGCGGCGTAATCGCCGGCCTCCAGGAGCTGGCACGCGGGCTCGTACAGGCAGGCCGTGGCCTGGCTGAAGGCGTCGCGGTAATCCCCCGCCAGCAGGTAATACTCGGCGGCGGTATCGTAATCCCGGGCCGCAAAATAGCTGTTGGCCAGACCGTAATAGGCCTCGCGCAGGCGGTTCTCCGTGCTCTCAAAGCCGGGCTCCAGCTGGGTCAGCAGGTTGATGGCCTGCTGATACTCGCCCACGTCCATGGCGGCCAGGGCGGGCTGATACAGGCACATTTTGGCCCGCCGCACCGCGTCCTCATAGTTGCCCAGGGCCAGGAATTTTTCCCGGGCGGCGGCGTAATCGCCGGCGTCCATCAGCTGGGTGGCCCACTGATACTCGGCGGAACGGCGGATATCCGCGGAATCCTTATAGCCGTTCATCTCATCGCACAGCGCCACCACGCTTTCGTACTGGCGGCTGGTCATCAGCAGATGCGCCCGGCGGTAGCGGGCCTCGTTGGCCAGGGTGGCGCTGTCCCTGTAATCCCCCAGGCTGTCAAAAGCGTCCTGGGCGGTGCGCAGGGCAGGAATGGTGCCGGTGCCCAGGGTTTCGGTGGCCTGTCGGTAGGTGCACTCCTGGGAGAGCTCGGCGCTCTTATAGAACAAGCGCATATCCAGCAGATCGATATCCAGGCCGATGGCGTCGATCTTGATGGGGAGCGAGCGCTGCCCGCGCATGGCGGCCAGAGCGTCAAACTCCGCCTTGGCGGCGGTATACACGCCGTTATCCAGCTGCCGGCCGGCGGCATAATAGCGATAGAAGGGAATGCCGTGGAAGTAGACGCCGAAGGCCAGCACGGCGATGACCAGCGCGCTGACCACAATGGCGATGGTTCGGCGGCGGCGGCGGCGCTTTTTCTGCCGCGCGGCCTCCTGCTCCTCCGCCAGGCGCTGGGCCTGGGCGCGCTCCTGCCGGGCCTGCTCCTCCATGGCGCTCTCGTGCTCAAAGATGACCTTTTCCACCGTGGCCTCATTGAAGCTGGTAAACACATCACGCTTCAGCCTTCCGCAGCGGCGGCAGGTATCCTCCCCGGCGGCGTTGGGACGGCCGCAGACGCACAGCCATACCGCGCCCTGATCCATGGGATAGCCCAGTGCGTCGGCGCCGGCCAGGTAGCGCAGCACCTCCAGCCGCTGCCCGGCGGGCAGCCGGTTGGGCGTATACTCCGATACGCTGCCGGCGCTGTGCCGCCAGACGGTGCCATCCTCAAACCACACCTTTTCCACCGAGAAATCCATCCCGGCGGCCTGGGCGCCGCCCTCGATCTCCATCGCCATCTCAAAGGCGCTGCGGCCCTTGCCATCCAGCCGCTGCACGCGCTCCACCTGGCGGGTGATCAGGCTGCCCTCCCCATCAAAGCAGGTAAAAACGGCCTGGATGCTGGATACGGTCTGCTCGGTCAGGTTAAACAGCTGCAGCCGGCACAGCGGGAACTGCTCCGTAGGCAGGGCATAATGCCACAGTTCCACAGGGCATGTCAGGTCAATCTTCATGGGTCATAATTCCTCCCTGAAATGGGATGTATCGCTTGATGCTATCTTGCTTTTTTATTGGCAGGCGCAGGTGATCACCCACAGGGCGTCATCCACAAAATCCAGGGTCAAAAGCACGGTTTTTTCCTCCGCCTGTACGGCCAGCACCACGCTGTGGCCCTCGGCGCCTTCGGTCAGGACGCCATAGGGCGCGGTCTGGCCGTCGCCGTACAGCGCCGTCTCGCCCTCGTGGGGGAAGCGGGCCAGCACGCTCTCCAGGCTGTCGTTCATATGCAGGCCGCGGGGGCCCTCCAGCTGATCGCCGTATACCTTGAGGCTCAGCAGTGCCTCGGGGGCGTCCTGATCGGCAGTCAGCACGGCCACCGCACTTTCCCATTCCATGGTGCGCAGGCTGCGGCCCTCCTCGGTATCCACCTGATCGCTCAGGGGCTCGCCCAGCAGGCTGATCAGCGTCTCGCTGTTCGCGCCGACAAAGTCCAGCGCGCCGTCCCGGCACACAAAGAGCAGATCCTCCCGGGCCAGGGGCTCCACCTGCGCGTCGCGGGGCGCGGTGTACTCCCGCTCCTCCTGCAGGCGGCTGATGCTGTCGACATCCACCTCCGCCGCGGACAGGGGCATGCGGGATACGCCGGTATACACGCTGATCACCGCGCCGTTCTCCAGCACATAACCGATGAAGCACTGCTCGGCCTCCGTTTCATCGGGGGTGATCACATCGTACTCCACCTGGGATACCTGGCTGCCGCTGCGCCAGAGGCTGCCAAAGCTGACGGCTCCCGGCAGCATGCCGCTGATATACAGCGCCGCCTCGTCAAAGGTGCCGGCCAGGGCCTCGTTATCCAGCGGATAGGCGGCCAGGATCTCCTCCAGGGTGCTGCCGATGCCCACGCCGCGCAGGACGGGCAGGCCCTCCCCCATCACCTCGGCATAGCGCATGGGGCTATCGGCGGTCAGGGTATCCTCCTCGCTGATCAGGAACAGCTGATCATAGGCATGCATAAACTCGCCGTCCTCGTTCTGCTCCACCACGGCGGGGTTCTCCTGGGCCAGGGCGGCCTCCCGCACCTGATCCCAATAGGCGATCAGCTCATCCACCGTCAGGGGCTGGGCCTCCGCCTGGGCGCTCAGGCCCAGCATCATCAGAAACGCAAAAAACACAGCAATCGCTTTTTTCATGGTTTGATCCTTTCCCCCAAGCAAAATGGGATGCAGGCGTTATTTACAGGGTTTGCACGCCGTCCGCCGTCACCAGCGCGTAAAGCAGCTTTTCGGGCTGGGCGGGCTGGTCGCTTATTGCAATGGCGCCGGTGATCATCTTTTCGGCCCGGCGGAAGCTCTCCTCATTGGCGGCGTACACCGTGCACAGCGGCTGGCCGGACCTCACTTTTTCGCCCACCCGGCAGCGCATGATGAAGCCCACCCGCGGGTCGATCACATCGGTCTTCTGCTTGCGGCCCGCGCCCAGCTCCTGGGAAGCGTAGCCCAGCCGGGCGGTATCCATATGGGCGATGAAGCCCTCGGCCCCGGCGGGAACATCCCGCACGATAGGCGCGTCCGCCAGCGCTTCGGGATGATCGCACACCGACGCATCCCCGCCCTGGGCGGTGATCATCTGCCGCAGCTTATCCAGGCCGCTGCCGTCCGCCAACGCCCCGCGCAGCATGGCCTCGCCTTCCTCGGGCGTATCCGCGATGCCGGAGGCGATCAGCAGCTGCGCGCCCAGGCGCAGCGATACGGTGAGCAGCGGGCCGGCGCTCTCGCCCCGCAGGATATCGATGGCCTCCTTGACCTCCAGCCGGTTGCCCACGTGGGAGCCCAGGGGCTCATCCATGCCGGTGAGCAGCGCCGATACATGGCGGCCCGCCCGGGTGCCGATCTCCACCATGGTTTTTGCCAGCTCCAGGCTGCCCGCATAGGTGGGCATGATGGCTCCGGAGCCCACCTTCACATCCAGCACGATGCCCTGGGCCCCGGAGGCCAGCTTTTTGCTCATGATGGAGGAGGCGATCAGCGGCAGGCTGTCCACCGTGGAGGTGGTCTGCCCCACCACGGCGCAGCCGATCCCGCGGATCTGGCGGAGGAAATCCGCCTCGGGCAGGGAGGTGCGCATGCCGATGGATTCCATTTTATCCACGGTACCGCCGGTATGGCCCAGGCCGCGGCCGCTCATCTTGGCGATCTTCGCCCCGCAGGCGGCGCACAGCGGCACCAGCACCAGGGTGGTGGTATCACCCACGCCACCGGTGGAATGCTTATCCACCGGGACGCCGCCCACGTCCGGATGCAGCATATCACCGGATTTGGCCATCTCCAGCGTCAGGGTGGTGGTCTCCCGGGCGTCCATGCCGTTGAGGCGGATGGCCATCAGCAGGGCGGCCAGCTGATAATCGGGCACGCTGCCGTCGGCAGCCCCCTTCACAAAGGCGGCGATCTGCTCGTCGGTCAGCGCTCCGCCCAGCTTCTTTTGTTCTATAATCGCAGGAAAATTCATATTTCCTCCTTTATATAACAATCCAGTTTTCAGTATATCATAAACAAAAGCAAAATACAATAAAATCCTCGCCGCAAATTGCGGCGAGGCGATGGT
>CADAHU010000046.1 GCA_902787835.1 uncultured Eubacteriales bacterium | reverse complement strand
ATCATCAAACTGAAATTGGGAGGGGAAATGTTAGGGCCTCCGCGGCCCTAAGTCCCGGGGCCTTCCGGCCCGCTCTCAGCTGAAAACCAGTCCGGGGTCTGCCGACCCGCCCTCGCTAAAAATGCCACACGGTGGCATTTTTCGGGCGCTGCGGGCCCCTCGGGATGCTTTTCCGGGCGCTTCGAGCCCTGCGCAAAAGGGATTTCATCCCTTTGGAATTCCAACGGGCGATGGGGCAAGCAGAAGAAACCAAACTCGTTTCCGCCTGTAACTTGGAAGATGCAAAGAAAGCTCCCTGCGTGCTTTGCGCACAGGTTGGCAGCGAAGCTGCCTTGCCCGGGGCCTTCCGGCCCGCCCTCCGCTGAAAACCGGCCCAAGGGCAGGTTTCCCGGGCGCTACGGGCCCGGGAGCGGTGGACGGCGTTAAAGTCCGTTGGCGGAAAATCCAGCAACAGCAGCGGCTACAAGCGCAGCCTTCTTCGGTTCCTTCTTGGGCTCCAAGAAGGAACGCTCCCGTTCGTACCCCTGACAATTACGGTCTGTCAGGGTTTACTCAGGTAACAGGATTGGTTGATTGGCGGGCTTCCGCCCGGTTGGCAGCTGGGAGCTGAAAGCCGCCCTTTCGCCTTTTCTTTTACAGATACCGTATCACCTTCGCCGGTACGCCGCCCACAATGGCGTTGGCAGGTACGTCCTTGGTCACCACCGCGCCGGCGGCGATCACCGCGCCCTCGCCGATGGTGACGCCCTTGGTGATCACCACGCTGGCGCCGATCCAGACGCTATTGCCGATGCGGATGGGGGCGTAATGGTTGCGGCGGCTGGCGGGATCCAGATCATGATCGATGGTGGCCAGTACCGTGTTGTGCCCGATCAGCACGCCATCGCCGATAAATATGCCGCCCTGATCCTGAAAATGGCAGCAATCGTTGATGAATACGTTTTTGCCAAAGTGGATATTCCGGCCAAAGTCCGTGTAAAAGGGCGGGAACATACCCAGGGTATCGTCCACCCGCTCGCCGGTGATGTCGGAGAGGATCTCCCGGATCTGCTCCGGTTCGTGGTAGGCGGTGTTCAGCTGCATGGTCAGCCTGTGCGTGCGGTAGCAGGTTTCCATGACCAAAGCGTCCATTTCCGGCGTCAGCACCGGGTCGGCATGGGTATTGATATAATCCACCACATCCTGGATCGTCATAAAGGCAGCGCTCCTTTTCTATCGATTATACAAATTGATCATACCATGAAAAACGGCGCGGGGCAACGTCGTTTCTTTTTTTACAATTTACCTGTTGACAAATGCAGTAGACAATTGTATACTATCAACGTAGACAGCTGTTTACTATACCCGTAAGGAGGTTGTTTCCATGCCGATACAATGCACGGATGCTGAATGGAAAATCCTGGAGGTGCTGTGGGATCGGTCGCCCCGCACCATGACCGAGATCACAAAGGAGCTGGAGCCCAGCACGGGCTGGACGCGGCATACGGTGATCACCCTGCTCAAGCGCATGGAGGAAAAGGGCACGGTGCTGGTGGATGAGAGCGGCCCGGCCAAGCTGTACACCCCGGCGGTGGAAAAGGGCAAGGCCTCCACCGAGCAGACCCGCCGCTTCCTCTCCCATATTTTTAAGGGCAATGCCTCGCTGCTGATCAATAACCTGGTCTCCTCCGGCGATCTGACGGTGGAGGATATGCAGGAGATCATCGACGAGATCAAAAAGAATTCCAATCCCTGACAGAAAAAACCCGTTTACATCGTCTATATATAATGAAGGGTCTCCGCGCGGCGGAGCCGCCCTTGACGACTGCAAAAATACGAAAGAGAGGGTCAGATGATGCGCACCGCATTGATCTATAATTTTTTGATCGAGGCCAACATCATGGCCAGCATCGCCATATTGCTGATGATCATCCTGCGAAAAACGCTGCGCAAATCCCTGGGCAACAGCGCGCTGTGCTTCGGCTGGCTGCTGGTGGCCATCCGCCTGCTGCTGCCGATTTCCCTGCCCAACCCGCTGATCAACGCCATCCGCTCGCCCTTCGCCATGGATCAGGCCATCCGCCCCATCGCGGGGCAGATCAAGGTGCGGCTGACCGATGCCCTGTCGGATATCGGCTATCGCCTGTGGGACAGCCAGCATGTGGCCGCCGGCAACCGCGTTATGCGGCTGAGCAGCGGCATGGAGAACGCCGCCCTGCCCATCGCCCTGGCCCGCATCTATATCCTGGGTGCGGCGGCGGTGCTCGGATGGTTCCTGTTCTCCAATATCCGCTTCCGGTGGAAGCTGCGCGCCGGCCGCATCGAGCCGATCTCCGGCAAGCTGCTGGCCCAGTACGAGGCGGTGTGCGCGGAGCGCGGCGTCAGGCCTGTGCCGGTGTACTTTACCGATCCGCTGCCCAGCGCCTGCCTGGTGGGCGTGCTGCGGCCCTATATCGCCCTGCCGCTGACCGCCTCGCCCGCCGACGCCATCCAGGTGCTGACCCATGAGGTGTGCCATCTCAAAAACCGGGATCACCTGTGGAGCCTGCTGCGGCTGGCCTGCTGCGCGCTGCACTGGTTCAACCCCCTGGTATGGATCGCCGCCGCCATGAGCCGCACGGACAGCGAATTGCGCTGCGACGATCGGGTCGTCGCGCCCATGGATAATCAGCAGCGCCAGACCTACGCCAATGTGCTGGTGCTGGCCGCCGCCCGGCGCAACGCCCCCGGCATGGGCGTGCTGGCCACCGGCATGACCATGACCGGCAGGCGGCTCAAAACTCGGGTAGTCACCATCCTGAAGGAGGGCAAGCCCCTGCGCTGGCTGACCGTAAGCTTTGTGCTGCTGTCCAGCATGTGCCTGGTGGGCGCCTTCGCCACGGGCGAAATGCGGGTGGTGCCCAGGCTTCTGCGCAGCCATCCCGCCATCAGCCGCACGACCATCACCACCGATCAGGAGGCCATTGCGTACGCCAAAGCGGTACTGGCGGTGGATGGGCTGGCCCTGAGCGAAAACGATCTGAGCTGGCACGCGGAAAGCGCTGCAGATGATCCCGATGAAGTTTGGGTTTATGCCCTGGCGGAGGGCGACGCGCCGGCGTTTGATGTGACCTTTGACCGGGCCGGAAATATCCGCGCGTTCAGCGCGCCGGAGCACGGGCCGGACAACTGGACGGGCTGCGATATCAGCCTTTCCGAAGCGGAAATGGAAGATCTGGCCCAGGACATGAAAGCCTTTATCACTGAGATCAATCCCGAGGTGGCGCAGCGCTGCAATGTGTTTACCTTCTACAATGAAGCATGGATGGAGGGTAAGCGCATGATCGAGGCGGGCTTCTGGAACAGCGAGGCCGACCGGGATAACTACCAGGATCTGTCCGCCCACCTGAACGTGCTCATCGCCCCGGAAACCCGGGTGGTGACCTTCGATATCTGGTACGGCAGCCTGGACGGAAACGGCTGATCGGGAAGAAAAAAACAACAGATCAAAGGAGAGACGAGACATGAAACGCCTGATCTCTTTATTGAGCATACTCTTTTTGCTCCTCTCCCCGGCGCTGGCGGACGAGCTGACGGATACCGCCCGCGCCAGCCTCACCGAGATGATGAGCTATACGGCGGAGGAAGCGGCGCGGTTTGTATTTGAGCCCCAGCCCGACGGCAGCCTGCATTATTGGCTGCCGGAGCATCCGGACTGGGTGTATACCATGGAGCTGCTGTCGAACGGCGCTGTGCGCTGCGCCTCGCCCTTCGATACCCGCTGCGTGTATCAGACCGGGGAGGGCATCCTGCGGGAGCTGCTGCGGGCTATTGATCAAAAGGACTGGATGGAAAACTGGAATGAAAATGCCCGGCGGGAGCTGCTGGCCCTGTGCCAGGCGATGGGCGTGACCCGCCAAAGCACCGCCCTGCGCTTTGCCGAAACCGCCGCCCAGGCGGTGGACGGCCTGCTGGAAAGCTGCTGCGGCCCCCAGGCCCGCTGGACGGAAGCGCTGATCGGGCTGCGGGGCAGCGTTTTGGCGGCCCATGGACTGACGGCGGCGGAGCAGCCCTTCCATACCCCCGGCGTGCGCCGGTATACCGGGCCGGACCGGGGTTCCGCGGCGGAGATGACGCTGATCCTGTTCGAGGGCGAAGCGCCGGAGGAGCTGCGGGAGGCCCTGGCCGATCCCCATCTGGACGGCTGGATGCTGACCAGCGGGGCTGTGCGGATCAACGCCTGGAAGGACCGCAGCGACAGCGGCGCGGGCCTGGCCGCCTTTGAAAGGGAGGGCCGCCGGCAGCTGATCCAGCTGGCGCTGCTGAAGGAGGGCTGGAAAGCGTATCCCCTGGGCGAAAAGGCCCTGCGCCAGACCGGGGACTACCGGGTGACCTATAACGATCCCGGCGGATACACCGTGGAATACCCGCTGAACGAGGAGGAAACGCTGTCCTTTTACCTGGTACCCAAGGTCTGGGAGCAGGAGGATTTTACGCAGGTGTACTGCCAGATCGACGCGGGACACCGGGTCAACCGCCGCACCGGGGAAAGTCAGTGGCTGGGCGTGGACGGCAGCGGCTTCCCCATCTGGCAGGATGAATGGACGCTGCCCTATGCCCGATGCACCACGGTACGCTTTTTGCCCTTCCTGGGGCAGCAGGACATCACGGCATTTCCCGAATCCCTGGAGGCGGGCCAGGCGTCCTGCCTGCCGGAGAACACCGGCATGACCCTGGGACAGGTCAACTTCCGCAGCAAAACCAGCAGCCGTTCCAAGGCTTACGGCCAGCTGCTGGCAGGCGTGACGCTGCCGGTAACGGAGATTTTGCCCGGCGATCCGAATCCCTGGGTGCATACCCGGCTGGGCTTTTATGACGGTTATATATCCGAGGGCTATGTGGATCTGGCCGAGGAGGAGCTGAACGCCATTGCGCCCCAGCCCGTGGCCATGGCCAAGGAAGAGATCCCCCTGAAGCGCGGCACCGGCTGGCTGGACGGCACGGTGCAGACCCTTCCCGCGGGCACCCGGATGCACGCGATCATGGAGGACGGCGATTGGCTCTATGTTTCGGTGCCCCGGGGAGAAATGGATTGGCTGATGGATGCGGAGGGAACCTTCGGCTTTGTGAAAAAGGCCGATGTTTTTCTGGCCTCCCTGCCTTGTCAGCTGGACTGGATGGAATGAGGTGAAAGCATGCTGCGCAGGATCCTTTGCGCCCTGGCGGCGCTGCTGCTCTGGACGGCTCCCGGCTGCGCCGAGGGCTTCCGGGAATCGGACTATGCGCTGGAGGGCCCCTTTATTGTGGATGTCTGGCCGCTGGACGCGGAGAACGTGGCGGCCAGCTGCTGGGAGCATGAGACCGGCGATGCGGACGAGCCGCTCTATCTGACCTGGTGGCGGCAGGGGACGATCTATCGGCAGATCCGGTACACCTGGACGGAAAACAACAGGGATCTGGTGCCCATCGACGGGGACACCTGCCGGGTGCTGACCCTGGAGGCCGATGGGGAAACGGGATACAGACCGGCCCCCACGCGGGCCACGCTGTACGACTGGACGGCGGCGGGGATGGAGAATTCGCGCGTCCTGGCGGAAGGCGTTATCAGCCGCCGGATCAACCGGAACGCAATCGCCCTGCTGCGCCGGGCGGAGGGGAAAACCTGGCTGTGCCTGTATGACGGCGGAGGCGCGCCGGAGGCTGAGCTGGAAATGGCGGAGGGCATCGACAACGTGATCAGCGCAGCCCGGGACGACGGCGGCCTGTGGGCGGTCACGGTGGCTGCGCGGCCCATCAATAACAATTTTCATCCCATGGTGATCAGGGACGGGCAGATCCTCTGGGAGGGGGATACCGGTGGGCTGGTCCATGCCGCGCAGATGGACGGCGCGGGCGGATACTTTGTGGTGGAGCGGCTTTCCGGGAGCCAGTACGCGCCGCTGACCATCACCCGGTATGATGATCACGGCGGGCGGCTGCGCCGCTGGGAGCTCAGCGGCAAAAACGTGGTGCTCAGCGCCCAGTCCCGCATGGATCCGGCCACCGGGAACCTGGTGATCCTGGGCATGGCCACCGCCAATTCCCGCAATTTCCGCTGCGTATACCGCCTGGAGGCCGATGAAAAGGGCCGTATCCTGAGCCTTGATACGCGCGCCTGCCCCGGGGGAGAGGAGATCCGCGGAAACCTGTATCTTTCCCCCGATTGCCGTGAGGCACGGGTGCTGCTCCGGCGCTTAGACGGCACACCCGCCTCATGGGTGCCCTTCGAGGCCCTTCCGGCGGGCGAGAACCCCGATATCCGGCTGAAATAGGGGAGAACGCGCCTTGCCCCTGGGGAAAACAGACACAATGAACAGTTTTTGTATGAATGTAAAAATATCTTGACATTTCATTGCAAATCTATTACAATTGTGTAAAGCTCAATGAAAATTGGGTTGATCTGTTCTGTACATCCTGATGGAGGGTTAAGGCCATGAAAAAACGATTGATGCTTTGCGCGCTGGCAGCCGTTATGCTGCTGTGTGCCTGCGCGGGCGCGGCGGCGGAGGAATTTGGCTTCGGCCAGGTTTCGCCCATGGATCTGCCGGACTACATGGCGCCGGGCGATACCAGCCCGCTGTATACGATGCCGGATGGGTATGATCCCGCCGTGGAGGAATACGATGTAAGCGTGCCGGCTGCGCAGTCCAATCATGTGTACGCTGGCGCGACGCCCATTCCCATCGATCCCATCGATATGCCCACCGCCACGCCCCGGCCGGAGCTGAGCTTCACCTTTGGCGATTATACCGCCAGCAAGCTGGGGATCACCTTCAAATCCGCTGTGGGATACGATATTAACGAGAACATCGCCGGCTCCTATATCCTGACCGAGCCTGCCGCCGCCGTCAAGGATAATTATCCCTGCGTCATCACCCTGGAAATCTCCGGCGTGACCAAATCCTTCAGCCTGGACGATGTAAAGACCAGCCTGTCCCGCTATCTGGCCGCCGAGGGCGCGCAGTACAAGACCTGGGAGACCTACAAGGCCGCCAGCAAAACGCTGATGAACGCCAGGGGCTATTACAACAACTACCGCGGCGTGCTGGCCGACGGCACCATCGTGCGCGGCCGCGTGCATATGGTTCTGCTGGAAAACAGCCAGCTGCTCACCCTGCATATCACCTGCCCCGGCTGGTATAACTCCAGCTATATGAAGATTTACGATGCCATCCACAGCTCGATCAAGCCCATTGCGGAATGACACGTAAAAGCCCTGCAGCCTTCCCGGCCCGATGCATGACGGCCGGGAGGGTTGTTTCTCCTTTTGGGGGGGGGGAGAAAGGACTGCCATGAAGAAACTCTTTTTCGCGCTGCTGCTGTGCCTTTGCCTGGGCCGGATGGCCGGGGGAGAGGAGGCGGTGCTATCGCTGACTGTCTCCCAGCTGGTGCATCCCTATGCCGATGCGGGCATCAGCGTGTACGCCCCGGAGGCCGGCATGCTGACGCTGACGGTGGCGGACGATTATATCAGCTATCAGATCACCCGGCAGCAGATGGCGGCCGGCAGCATGGATATCCCCTGGGATGGACGGGTCGCCAACGGCGAGGCCCCGGGCCGGGGAGAATATACCCTGCGGGCGGAGCTGGACGGCGCGCATCATTATACGTGCGAGGTGTCGATCCGTATCGGCATGCCCGCTGCGGCGCTGCAGTATTGCATCCCGTCCGCCGACGTGGTATACGCCGGATACGATGGCTTTTTGATCAATTACCTGATCACCGACAGCGGGCTGATGCATGTGCAGCTGTTTGCCGCCGACGCCCCGGAGCAGCCGCTGCGCACCTGGGGGCTGGAGCAGAGCGACGGCCTGCCCCATCTGTTCAACTGGAACGGCCAGGTGGATGGGCGCAATGTGCCCGCGGGGGAATACATCCTCACCTGCGCCATCAAGGGCAGCGCCCAGCCGCCCTTCCGCTTCCCCATCACGGTAAAGCACGAGCCGCCACCCCAGTTGCCGGTATCGGTCAGCGATCCCGCGCTGTTTCTGCCGGATGCGGGGGACGATATTTGGTCCGTGCTGATGGCCCCCATCACGGTGGTGGATATCGGGCGGCTGCAGCACCAGAATATATATGCCGCGCCGGATCAGAACAGCGCGGTGCTGGGCACCCTGCATGGGCAAACCCATGGTGTGATCGTGCTGGAGCTGGGGACGGCCTATGCCCGTATCGGCACCTGGCGGCAGGAGGACGGCGATTATGTGGAGGGCTACGTGCCCAAGAACAAGCTCAAAAACGTATATCCCAACCCACATTACGGCCTGCTGGTGGATAAAAACGCCCAGACCCTGCAGGTATGGCAGGATGGCGCGCTGCTGGGCACCCTGCCGGTATCCACCGGGCTGATGGCCCCGGGAAAGCTCCACCGGGAAACGCTGGCCGGGGCCTTCCTGACCGGTGACCGCATCATCAGTTTTTTGGATGAAGGCTATCAGTATAATTACGCCCTGCGCATCGACGGCGGCAACCTGATCCATTCCCTGGGCTGCAGGCTGGCGGGCGGGAAATACAACTATTCCGAGCAGCTGGCGCTGATCGGCAGCAAGGCCAGCCACGGCTGCGTGCGCGTGGATCCCCGGCCCGGGGAGAACGGGCTGAACATTTACTGGCTGTGGACGCACCTGCCCTATGGAACCAAAGTGCTGGTGCTGGATGACCCGGAGGATCGGCAGGCCCGCATGGCGGCGCTGAACCCCACCCTGCCGCCCACCGCCACGCCCGCGCCGCCCACAGCGGCGCCCACCGGCGCGCCCACGCCCGCGCCTACGCCGGAGCCCACGGCGACTCCGGAACTCACGGCCACGCCCGTACCCACCGCCACTCCGGAGCCCGCCTTTACGGGCACGCTGTCCTTCCGCTCCCGGGGCCTGCGAGTGCTGCAGCTGCAGGAGCGCCTGGCCGCTCTGGGCTATTACGCCGGGGATCTTGACGGCGCTTTCGGCAGCCAGACCTATAACGCCGTGGTTGCCTTCCAAAAAACGAACGGGCTCAGCGCCGACGGCGTGGTGGGACAAAAGACCTACGCGGCCCTTTGGAGCGCGGGGGCGATCGCTGCGGCGGTCATGCCCGGAACGGCGCTCCCGCCGACGGTGAAGCCGATGCCTGCCGTATCCGACGTGCCCACAGCGGAACCCGCGCCGGCGCCCACCCCTACGCCCACGCCCGCGCCCACGCCGGTGCCCACCCTGCCGCCGGAAACCACGGTGGTGATTTCCCTGGCGGGGGACGCGCTGCTGGGCAGCCAGGACGGCATGCGCAGCCGGCCCGATTCCTTCGATTCGGTGGTGGCCCGGCAGGGCTACGCCTATCCGCTGCGCAATTTTGCGCCGATGTTCAGCCAGGATGATATCACCTTTATCAATCTGGAGTGCGTGCTCAAGGACGACAGCAAGGATAAAACCGAGGATCGGCTGTACAACTTCCGCGGGCCCACGGCGTTTACCGCCATACTGACCGCGGCCTCGGTGGAGCATGTGAACATCGCCAACAACCATTATATCGATTACGGCTTCTCGGGCCGCCGCACCACCCGGGCGGCGCTGACGGCGGCGGGGATCACCTACAGCGGCTATACCTGGACGCAGATCTATGAGAAGGACGGCGTTAAAATCGGCTTTGGGGGCATCCGGGAGACCCAGTGGAAGCAGGATCGGGAGAAGCCCGCCCGGGAGATCCAGGCGCTGCGGGCGGAAGGCTGCGATTATATCGTGTACGCCTGCCACTTCGGAACGGAATACGAGCCAAAGCATAACGCCCTGCAGACGGAAATGGCCCGCGCCATCCTGGATGCCGGGGCCGACTGCGTGGTGGGGACCCATCCCCATGTGGTGCAGGGTATAGAGAATTATGGCGGCAAGCCCATCTTTTACAGCCTGGGCAATTTTGTATTTGGCGGCAATCTGAACCCCGAAGATTACGACGGCCTGGCGGCGCAGCTGATCCTGCATTTTACCCAGGGCCGGTGCGACGGCGTATCGGCGCGGCTGATCCCCCTGCTCACCAGCGGCGTGCAGGACGGAACCACCGATTTTTGCCCCGTGCCCGCCCAGGACGCCGATCGGGAGCGCATCCTGCGGCGCATCCAGGAGGATTCGGAGATCGCCATAGAAGAGCATATCGTGTTCCGCTGATAAAATTTGAAAAGGCTTTTCTTATCTGTCATCTGATGCTGCTCTCTGATCAAAAGCAAAAACCGTAATTGGCAGGGGAGGAGGATACGCGCTTTCTTTAGGAAAAGAAAGCTGTGCAAAGAAACCGCCTGGCGAACCGGCTTGAATGGGCGAACAGACTTGCTTCCGCCAGTTTGGATATGGTCTGCAAGCAAGTTCCCTGGCAAAACAACAAAGAGAGAAATCCGGAAAAATGAACGCGCTCATTTTTCCGGATTTCTCTCTTTGTTCAGCGGTGCGCTTTGCGCACCGCGCGCACGGCAGAGCCGTGCTGCCAGGGAACGGGGGCCGGGCGTTAAAACCTGTTGGCGTGTATCCAGCAGCATTTACGGCGACAAACGCAGCCTTCTTCGGTTCCTTCTTGGGCTCCAAGAAGGAACGCCCCCGTAAACATCCGTTGGTGGGAAATCCCGCAACAGCAGCGGCGACAAACGCAGCCTCTTTCGGTTCCTGTCTGGGCTCCAGAAAGGAACGCCCCTGCTCGTTCCTCTGGCTGTTCCGATCCGCCGCTTTTTACCGGTTGGGATACAGCTGGGTGGAGCCGCCGGGGTGGCCGAAGGCGCTGTCGCTGTAATAGACGGTGCCGTTATCGCCCTCGTATACATAGCTGTATTCGGTGGAGATTTTCACGTGGGAGCCGTCGGAGAGGGTGTAATCGTTCTGGTCAAACAGATAATCGGTGAAGCGCTCATCGTCGTAGGTGTCCTCGCCGCCGGTCTCCCTCCGCAGCGTCTGGGCGCTGTAGGCTGCGCCGCCGGAGATGCCGCCGCGGCCGGCGACAACGATGGTGCGCAGGGAATCGGCCAGCTTCTGGTTGGTACTGTTGAACTGATCGCTGGTGGTGGTGTTCTGCATAAACAGCTGGTAGGCGGGGTAAAGGGTCTCGGCCTGGGCGGCGGGGCAGATCATGGCATAGGTGTACAGCGCGTCCCATACGATGCAGGTATCGATCTTTGTGCCGCCGTAAATCATCGGGGAGGAGAAGGTCATCTGGGTGGCCCGCAGCAGCGTGGAGATCACCACGGCGTACTCCGTCCCGTTGCGGGTATAGCTGAACAGGCTCTCGCCGATGGTCAGCGCGAAGCCGTCCACCGACGCGCCCTGCACCCGCACGGAGGTGAGCTCCTTGTATTTCTGCTGCGCCAGCTGCTGGAGCAGAGGCGTATAGCCGGACAGATCGCGGTCGCCCAGATAGGTCAGGGGGATCCCGGGCAGGATGGTTTGGGCATAGCTCTGGCAAAAGGCGGCGGGGGTCATATAGCGCAGCTCCCAGGTCATGGTCACCTCGTCGAAGGCGCCGTCCTGGTGAGTGCGCGCCGTGCGTCCGCCCAGGGTGGAGGAGACGATCTCCACAAAGGTACTGGTGCTCTCATAGGAGAAAAAGGACCGCTGATCGGGCGATGTAGCCACCACGTTCAGCTTCAGCGGGCTTAAAATGCTCTGCCCGTCGGAGCAGTTGGTCACGGTGGCGGAGAGGCTGTACCCCTTGGGGATCATGCATTGCCCCAGGCGCATATCCATGGCGTCCACGGGCAGGCGCTGCATGGCGATGCCGGCGGCCTGGGCGGGCATGGCTGTTATGCAGAAAATGAACGTCAGTAGCAAACAGAGCAAACGCTTTTTCATGCGATGGCCTCCTTTATTTGGGCTGTGGTCGATGTGTGATAAAATGGGCTTGTCCTCTCTGCCCCTATTGTGGGGGATAACGGCCGGAATGTCAAGCGGAGCCGGCCCATATTTGCATAAAAAAATCCGCGCGGCGGATAATCGCTGCGCGGAGGGAAGGGAAAGGGGATCAGGATACCACGGCGTCGCCGCTTTGGCCGTCGTCCAGCAGGGTGATCTTTTCCTCCTCGGATTTGGCCAGGATCTCCTGGAATTCTTCGCCGGAGATGTTCTCCTTCTCCAGCAGGTATTCGGCCAGGTCATGGAGCTGGCGGGTGTTCTGCTTCAAGATATCGAGGGCCTTGTCGTAGGCCTCGCCGATCAGCTGAACCACCTCGGCGTCGATCTGGCTGGCAGTTTCGGCGCTGCAGGCCAGCTGGGCGTCCCCGCCCAGATACTGGTTGGTGTTGGTCTCCAGGGCGACCATGCCGAATTTGGCGCTCATGCCGTAGCGGGTGATCATGGCGCGGGCCAGCTTGGTGGCCTGCTCAATATCGTTGCTGGCGCCGGTGGTGCAGGTGTTGCAGGCGTATTCCTCGGCGGCGCGGCCGGCGGTGAGCACGGCCAGCTTGGCCAGAATATCCTCCTTCTTCATCAGCACGTGCTCTTCCTCATCCACCTGCATGGTATAGCCCAGCGCTCCGCTGGTGCGGGGGATAATGGTGATCTTCTGCACGGGCACGGCGTTCTTCTGCCTGGCGGCCACCAGGGCGTGACCGATCTCGTGGTACGCCACGATGCGCTTTTCGGTATCGGGGATCACAAAGCTCTTGCGCTCGGTGCCGGCGATGACGTTCTCCACCGACGCCTCCAGGTCCTCCTGGGTCACGGCGGCGCGGCCCATGCGCACGGCGCGCAGGGCGGATTCGTTGACGATGTTGGCCAGATCCGCGCCGCTGGCGCCCACGGTGCTGCGGGCGATGGCGGTAAAGTCCACGCCCTTATCGGTGGTGATGCCCCGGGCGTGCACCCGAAGCACCGCCTCGCGGCCGCGCAGGTCGGGCAGATCCACCGTGATGCGCCGGTCAAAGCGGCCGGGGCGCAGCAGGGCGGCGTCCAGGATCTCGGGCCGGTTGGTGGCGCCCAGCACCACGATGCCCTTGCTGGCGTCAAAGCCGTCCATCTCGGCCAGCAGCTGGTTCAGCGCCTGCTCGCGCTCGTCGTTGGAGCTCAGGCCCACGGCGTCGCGCTTTTTGCCGATGGCGTCGATCTCGTCGATAAAGATGATGCAGGGCGCTTTCTCGGTGGCCTGCTTAAACAGGTCGCGCACGCGGGCCGCGCCGGTGCCCACAAACATCTCCACAAAGGCGGAGCCGCTCACGAAGAAGAAGGGCACCTTCGCCTCGCCGGCCACAGCCTGGGCCAGCAGCGTTTTGCCCGTGCCGGGAGGGCCCACCAGCAGCGCGCCTTTGGGCAGCTTGGCGCCGATGGCGCGGTATTTTTCAGGCTGGTGCAGAAAATCCACCAGCTCGATCAGCTGCTCCTTGGCCTCGTCCTGGCCGGCCACATCGCTGAATTTTTTGCTCTCGTCGCTGACGGAGTACATCTTGGCGCTGCTCTTGCCAAAGCTCATGGCGCCCATGCCGCCCGCGCCGCCCTTGCGCACCATGCGTACGATCATAAAGATGATCATGCCATAGAACGCGATGGGCAGGATCACGCTGACCAGCAGGCTCAAAAAGCTGATGCCGCCGCCGCTTTCCCCGCCGAATTTGACCCCGGCCTGCAGCAGGCGGTCGGTCAGGAAGGTATCCTCCACCGCCACGGTCTGGTAGGTTTTGTTGGCGGTGCCGTTCCACCAGGCGGGCAGGGTGTTATCGCTCTTGAGGGTGAAGGTGATGATGTTGGAGCCGATCTGCACCCGATCCACCTGGCGGGACTCCACCATGGTGATAAAATCGCTGTATTCCACCGTTTCCACGCTGCCGCCCAGCAGGCTGCGGGCGGAGATCACGCTGGAAATCAGCAGCACGCCCATCAGCACGATCAGCACATAGAACCAGGGCGACCGCGGCATCTGCGGCTTGTTGTAACGCTTGGGATCGCGGTTGCTGCCGTTGTTGTTGTCCATTGAAAAAACGCTCCTCTCTAAAGGATCCCTGCGCAAGCGTGCCGGTCAATTTAGTTAAACGCTTACACAACACCGATATTGTAGCGTAACGGCGCGTATTTTGTCAATAACGCGGGCGTAAAGTTAACAATCTATCAATATATTAGAAAGTTCTAAT
>CADAHU010000045.1 GCA_902787835.1 uncultured Eubacteriales bacterium | reverse complement strand
AAGCTTTTCTTCCGGTCCGGGATATGCTATACTGAAAAAAGCAAACGCACTTCTTGCAAGGAGGTTTTTTATCCATGATTTACCATGTAAGCATCAGCGCGCCCCGGGACGGGGACGGCAGCGCGGCGCGGCCCTTCCGGCGCATCAACGACGCAGCGAGGATCGCCGTGGCGGGGGACGAGATCCTCGTGGCCCCCGGCGTATACCGGGAGTATGTGAACCCCATCCACGCGGGCACGGAGGAGAAGCGCATCACCTACCGCAGCGAAACGCCCCTGGGCGCGGTGATCACCGGCGCGGAGGAGCTGACCGGCTGGACACGCTACGAGGGCAATGTCTGGATGAACCGCGTGGATAACGGCGTGTTCGGCGATTACAACCCCTACACCACCTATGTGTGCGGCGACTGGTATTTTGCGCCCACCGTGCGCCATACCGGCGCGGTGTACATCAATGACCTGATGATGTACGAGACCGTAACGCTGGAGGAATGCGTCCAGGGCGAAATCGATCCCACCAGCTGGCAGCCGGAGGAATCCAAATACAAATGGTTCTGCCAGCAGGACGGCAATACGACCGTACTGTACGCCAACTTCCAGGGCAAGGACCCCAACAAAGAAAAGGTGGAGATCAACGTCCGCCGCAACTGCTTTATGCCGGACAAGACCGGCGTGGGCTATATCACCGTGAGCGGCTTCAACATCAACAAAGCCGCCACCACCTGGGCGCCGCCCGCCGCCTACCAGGACGGCATGATCGGCCCCCACTGGTCCAGGGGCTGGATCATTGAGGACTGCGAGATCAGCAACAGCAAGTGCTGCGGCATCAGCCTTGGCAAGTACCGCGACCCGGAAAACGACATGTACTTCTACACCAAGCACGTCAAATCCCCCACCCAGATGGAGCGCGACGCCGTATGCCGCGGCCAGTATCATGGGTGGCTGAAGGAAAAGGTGGGCGGCCATATCATCCGCCGCTGCCATGTGCACCACTGCGAGCAGACCGGCATCGTGGGCCGCATGGGCGCGGTGTTCAGCACCATTGAGGACTGCCACATCCACCACGTATGCAACAGCCAGCAGCTGGGCGGCGCGGAGACCGCGGGCATCAAGCTGCACGCCGCCATCGACGTGACCATCCGCCGCAACCACATCCACAACTGCATCATGGGCGTATGGCTGGATTGGCAGGCCCAGGGCGCGCGCATCACCCAGAACCTGCTGCACGATAACCACCGTCCCGAGGGCGTGCAGCCCGCCCAGGGCGCCATGTTCTCAAACGACGTGTTCATCGAGGTGGGCCACGGCCCGACGCTGATCGATAACAACGTGATGCTGTCCAAAACCAGCGTGGTGATCCCCAGCGAGGGCATCGCCGTGGTGCATAACCTGATGCTGGGCAACTTTGGCCTGATCAACAGCGGCGTGGACAGCATCGTCAACGGCCAGCGCGAGCCCCGCTATACCCCCTACCATATCCGGCACCGCACCGAGGTGGCGGGCTTCATGACCATCCTGCACGGCGACGACCGCATCTACAACAACATCATCGTGCAGCATTACCCCATCACCGATCCCGCGCGCACCGCCCAGGCCCCAGATTACGAGGCGGCGGGCACCGCCTGCTTCGATATCTTCCCGGCCTATGAGGAATGGATCGCCAACTTCAAAATGGATCAGGAGCCCAACATGGGCGAATTGGCCACCTATCATTTCGGCCATCTGCCGGTATGGGTATCGGGCAACGCCTACCTGAACGGCGCCAACGTATCCAAGCACGAAAAGCACGGCCTGATCGCAGAGGGAAAAGCCCATATCGCCCTGGTGGAAAAGGACGGCAAATACTGCCTGGATACCAATATTTACGATCTGCTGGGCGATTTCCGGGACGGCATCATCACCAGCGATATCCTGGGCTGCGCCTTCGAGCCGGAGCAGCGGTTTGAGAATCCCGACGGCACCGCCATCACCTTCGACCGCGATTACTTTGGCGGCCACCGCGGTCTGGACGCCCTGCCCGGCCCCTTCGCCAACGCGGAGGACGCCCGCAAGGCGCTCTGGTAAGCATTTGGTTTTATCAGGGGGATGCGCGCTTTTTGCGGAGCGCATATCCCCTTTCTTGTTTTTTACGCCGATCAGTGCTATCATAGTCTGGTATCGGAGCGATATTAAGAAAGGAAGAAACTGCAAAATGACCGTTCTGGATCAACTGAGCAGCGGAACGATGTATCTGATCTGCGGCGCCATTGTGGCCTTTGTGGCCGTGGTGTGCGTAATCTTTCTGGTGCGCGCCTGGCGCGCGGGCAAGGCCATGGGCATGGATACCGCCCGCATGAAGCAGGCGGTGACTGCCAGCGTAACCTTTTCCATCCTGCCCAGTGTGGGCATATTGCTGGGCGTCATCGCCCTGTCCGGCAGCCTGGGCATCCCCTGGCCGTGGCTGCGCCTGTCGGTGATCGGCGCGCTGCATTATGAAACCCAGGTGGCCCAGGCCGCCGCCGAGCAGCTGGGCTCCACCCTGAGCGGCGACACCATGACCGCCGACGCCTTCTCCACCATCGCCCTGCTGATGAGCGTCTGCATCATGTGGGGCATGATCCTGATTTCCATCTTTGGCAAAAAATACCTGGCCCGGCTCTCCCGGGGCAAGGAGAACAAGGCGGGCAGCGAAAAGCCATCCTTTGCCGACAAGGCCATGACCGCCATGTTTATCGGCATGGTCAGCGCCTACCTGGGCAGCTACATCGGCGCGCTGATCTCCGGCGAGGGCCGCTTCACCTTCCGGGGCGATTGGACGCCGCTGCTGGTGGCCGCCGTGGCGGCGCTGGCCATGGCCGGCTTCACCGCCCTGAGCGAAAAGAAGCGCATGCGCTGGCTGGACGGCTTCTCCATCGCGGCCAGCATGCTGCTGGGCATGGCCGCCGCCGTGCTCGCGCACCTGTAAGGAGGGAAGAACGCCATGACGAACAACGCCAAAACGCCTTATGACGATTATCTGCGCGCCACCCATCGGCTGGGGCGCATCGTATCCTGCGTCACGCTGATCCTGCTGCTGGGCGCGCCCTTCCTGATGGGAAGCTATCTGGGCGCGTTGCCCAACCTGGGCGCGGCGGCCCGGGGCTTCCTGGCCGTGGGCCTGGTATGGACGGTATCCAGTGTGGTGGAGTTCCTGGTGTACACGCCCATGCTGGGGGCCGGCGGCAGCTACCTGGCCTTCATCACCGGCAACCTGATCAATATGAAGATCCCCTGCGCCATGAACGCCCGGGATATGGTGGGCGCCAAATCCGGCACGGCGGAGAACGAGATCATCTCCACCCTGTCCATCGCCGCCTCCTCGCTGGTCACCATCCTGGTGCTGGCCCTGGGCGTGCTGCTGCTCACGCCGCTGCGGCCCGTGCTCTCCAGCCCCGCCCTGCAGCCCGCCTTCAACAACGTGGTGCCCGCCCTGTTCGGGGCCATGGCCTACATGTATTACCGCAAGGATATCCGCCTGGCGCTGATCCCGCTGGCGGTGATGGCGGTGCTCTTTACCCTGCTGCCCTCGCTGACCGGCTCCACCTCCTTTATGATCATCCCCTCCGGCGCGCTGGCCATCGGATTGAGCTGGCTCAAATTCAGGAAGGAGGCAAAGGCATGATCGTTGTATGGATCCTGCTGGGGCTGATCGGCCTGATCCTTTTGCTGCTGCTGATCGCCCTGATCCGCACGCTGCTGATGCCCTCCAAGCGCTCCACCTATACGCCCGCCCCCGATGAAAAGGAAGCGCTGCGCCTGGCGGAAAAGCTTTCCCGCATGGTGCAATGCGACACGGTATCGATCCCCGGGGCCGACCAGCGGGAGAAATTCCTGGGCTTCCATCAGCTGCTGGCCGAGCTCTTCCCCCTGGTGCATCAAAAGCTGGAAAAAACCGAGATCGACGGCAACCTGCTCTTTTACTGGAAGGGCAAAGCCTCCGACCGTCCCCTGGTGCTGATGAGCCACCAGGACGTGGTGCCCGCCGAGGGCCAGTGGGCGCACGCGCCCTTCAGCGGCGATATCGCCGAGGGCAAGGTTTGGGGCCGCGGCACATCGGATACAAAATGCTCGGTGATGGGCTTTTTTGAGGCGGTGGAGCAGCTGCTCTCCGAGGGCTACACCCCGCCCCAGGACGTATACCTTTCCTCCTCCTGCACCGAAGAATGGGCCGGGCCCGGCTGTCAGAAGCTGGTGGATGAGCTCAAGCGCCGGGGCGTGCGTCCCTGGCTGGTGGTGGACGAGGGCGGCGGCATCATCACCGAGCCCATCGGCGGCGTGCCGGGCAACTTTGCGGTGCTGGGCGTGTTTGAAAAGGGCGCAGCCAACGTGACCTTTACCGCCAAATCCAACGGCGGCCATGCCTCCACCCCCAAGAAGAACTCTCCCCTGGCCCGGCTGGCCGATTTCATCCATTATGTGGAGCACAATAACGTGTTCCGCCGCCGCATGCCGGAACAGGTGGCCGCCATGTTTACAGCGCTGGCGCCCTACGCCGCCTTCCCGCTGAAGCTCGTGTTCGGCAACCTGTGGCTGTTCAAGCCCGTCCTGCTGCGGGTGCTGCCCATGATCAGCCCTCAGGCCGGGGCCATGATCCGCACCACCATCGCCTTTACCATGGCCAAGGGCTCGGACGCCTGCAACGTGCTGCCCCAGGAGGCCAGCGTATCGGCCAACGTGCGCTTTATCCCCCACCAGGGCATGGAGGAAAGCCTGGATCTCCTGCGCAAAGCCTCCCATATGTTCCGGCTGGAGATGACCGTGGGCCATGCCAACGATTATACCGCCGCCACCGACATCAGCGGCGAAGGCTTCAAAACCGTACAGCGCACGGTGGACGCGGTGTTCCCCGGCTGCCCCTCCATCCCCTATGTGATGACCGGGGCCACCGACGCCCGCTTCTATCAGGAGATCTGCGACAGCGTGGTGCGCTTCGCGCCCGTTGTCTACGGCCCGGAGCAGATGCGCGGCATGCACGGCCTGAACGAAACCATCGAATACAATTGTCTGCCCGGGGCGGTGGACTTTTACAAAGCCCTAATTGAAAACCTCTGTTTCAATAAATAAAAAGCGGCTGAATATTGCCCGCAATTATTTTTGAAAGCAAAAGAATCCGAAAAACATTTGCATGTGTCTTCGGATTCTTTTTTCATAGTGTGCTTTATCATGCAACGTTTTCTTCTTGTGTTTTTTCAGGTCGAAAAAGCAAAAGAATGCCGCCTGCAAGCAGCGCGACGCTGATCCATTGCGATGTGGAGAGCCCCTGAAAGCTTCCGCGGATTGCATCATATCGCAGAAACTCCAAGCCAAACCTACAGCATGAATATAACACCATATACAAGCCAATCATGTGCTTCGGGCCTTTTTTTCTTTCAGCAGCCTTTAATAGAATAACGGCAATGCCGAGCAAAAGCCCCGATTCCAATAGCTGCACAGGGAAAAGCGGTATGCCCTTGGGAACTTCTGATATCGCAAATTCCGGATAAATCACGCCAATCGGCAGATTTGTTGGTATGCCATAACAGCATCCCCCCAGAAAGCAGCCAACGCGGCCGATTGCATGCGCAATTGGAATGTAAGGAATAATGACCGGCGTGTACTGTATAAAATCCGCCCCAGTAAGTTTGAAGCCAATATATGCCCCGACGAAACCTGCAATCAGCCCGCCGTAAAACACAAAGCCGATATGCTCTGTAAATAGTGAACCCGCCTTGATGTATTCGATGATTTCCTTTGCCGAATACGTAACCGCAAAATATAACAGTACAGCTCCGATGATTGCGAATCCAAAAATGCAGGCAATGATAACAATCAGCGTTTCCCATTGCAGTTTCTGTTTTCTGCCTCGAATAATACACAGCGAAGACGATACAAACAACGCGACAGCCATCATCAGGCCATAAGTAGGGATTCGCAAAGAGGCTATAGAGATAAATGGATACATGGTTTCTTCCCCGCTTTATTGAGAACAGGCTATAATTCCGCTACATGCCACGCCAACCGTAATAATACCACAAATAGACAAGCCAACAATACCGCAAACCAAGCCCGCAATGGATAAGCCGTTCCTTTTTCCATTTTCATCGGGTTTTGATGTCACAATGCCCGCTATACCCAGACCAACTCCCAGCACAGGAACCCAGCAAAACACCAGAGAAAGAATTCCCGTTACCAAAGACGCAGTCGCCATGTTATGCCTCCTCTTAATACTACGATTTAGCGTCTAAAACATTGAAAGATTCGGGACGATTTTTCATTATGTCTAAGCTGAACGGAGAGAGGCACAGCATTGCGTTGACCGAAGCAATGCGACGCCAGGGGCGAAAAAGGCACCCGTTGATTCAACATTTTTAGATGAATAGTAGTTTATTTTCAATTGTCTAAAAATGAACACAGCCTGGTCTTTCCAGGCTGTGCATATTGATCTCAATACCTTGACGCAGCATTCAGCGCGGTGCAGAGAGCAGCCCCGCCACACGCGAAATATACGATCAGTGAAAGGGCCAAGGCGATGATACCACATACCAGGCCACCAGTGGCCAAGCCAGCTTTTGCCGGATCCTTGCGGCCCAGAGCACCAAGAATCACTGCAACGATAGCAACTACGATTCCTACCAAGCCAACGCCAGGGATAAAACCCATTACAAGAGCAACGATTCCCAATACCAAAGATGCAACAGCCATATGATTTCTCCTTTCCGCACTGAAAATACCATAAATTCAGCGCATAGTAACCGATTTCGGTTAATATCATTATATATCAATATCGGTTATTATGTCAATAACTATTTTAAAGGAGGCCATGCATGATTTCTTATAATCGTCTATGGGAAACCATGCGTGCCAAAAAAATAACGCAGTACGCGCTCATAAACAAGCATCAAATCAGTCCCGGACAGATAACGCGCCTTAAAAGAAACGAAAGCGTAAGTACGCATACAATTGAAATGTTTTGCAAAATTCTGGATTGCCGAGTCGAGGACGTTATGGAATATATTCCTGATTCAGAAATCAAATAAATTTCTTCAGTTAAATCATCGCTTCTCTTATCTTCTAACCAATTTATCGCCGGCTGATCGACAGCCTGGGCTAAACAAATCGGCAAAAACAACAGCGAACGGCGATCGCAATGATTTTCAACCAAGCCTCATGGAGCTGCCGCACCGGGATAAAAGTGCGGCAGCTCTTTTTGCACACAAAAAAGGAAGCCCTGTTTCAGGCTTCCTTATGCGCTGCGGCGGATTACTTGGCGTACTCGGTGCAGCGGGTTTCGCGGATCACGTTGACGCGGATCTGGCCGGGATACTCCAGCTCGTGCTCGATGCGCTTGGCGATCTCCTTGGCCATGACCTTGGTGCCCTCGTCGGTAACATCCTCGGGCTTGACCATGATGCGCACCTCGCGACCGGACTGGATGGCGTAGGATTTTTCCACGCCGGCAAACTCGTTGGCGATGGCTTCCAGCTTTTCCAGGCGCTTGATGTAGTTCTCCAGGCTCTCGCGGCGGGCGCCGGGGCGGGCGGCGCTGATGGCGTCGGCAGCCTGCACCAGCACGGCCTCCACGGTCTGGGGCTCCACGTCGTTATGGTGGGCCATGATGCAGTGGATCACATCGTTGTTCTCATGATACTTGCGGGCCAGCTCAGCGCCCAGCTGAACGTGGGTGCCCTCCTGCTCGTGGTCCACAGCCTTGCCGATATCATGCAGCAGGCCGGCGCGCTTGGCCAATTGGACATCCGCGCCCAGTTCGGCGGCCATCAGGCCCGCCAGATGGCTGACCTCGATGGAGTGCTTCAGCACGTTCTGGCCGTAGGAGGTGCGGTAGCGCATGCGGCCCAGCAGCTTGACCAGCTCGGGATGCAGGCCATGCTGGCCGGTCTCGAAGATGGCCTGCTCGCCGGCCTCGCGGATCTGGTTGTCCACTTCCTTTTTGGCCTTCTCCACCATCTCCTCGATGCGGGCGGGGTGGATGCGGCCATCCTGGATCAGCTTTTCGATGGCGATGCGGGCGATCTCGCGGCGCACCGGATCGAAGGCGGAGACGATCACGGCCTCGGGAGTATCGTCAATGATCAGATCGACGCCGGTGGCGGTCTCCAGGGCGCGGATATTGCGGCCCTCGCGGCCGATGATGCGGCCCTTCATATCGTCGTTGGGCAGGTTGATCACCGATACGGTGGTCTCGGCCACGTGATCGGCGGCGCACTTCTGGATGGCCAGGGCGATGATATTGCGGGCCTTCTTTTCGCCCTCGTCCTTGGCCTTGGCCTCGATATCGCGCACCATGGCGGCGGCGTCGTGGTAGGCTTCCTTCTGCACGCGGCTGATGATCATCTGCTCAGCCTCGTCCTGGGTCATGCCGGCGATGCGCTCCAGCTCCTTGACCTGCTTGTCGCGCAGCTGCTCGGCCTCGTCGTAAAGCTCCTGGGTCTGCTCGGCCTTGCGGTTGATGGCCTCCTCGCGCTTTTCCAGGTTATCGGTCTTTTTATCCAGCGTTTCCTCGCGCTGGATCACGCGGCGCTCGTTGCGCTGCATTTCGGCGCGGCGGGAACGGATTTCGTCGTCCAGCTTGGTTTTGAGCTGCAGCACTTCCTCCTTGGCCGCCAGTTCCATTTCCTTTTTGATCTCGCTCGCCTTGCGCGCGGCGTCGTCCACCAGCTTTTTGGCGTGGTCTTCCGCGCTGCCGATCTTTTGCTCGGCTTCCTTTTTGCGGCGGTTATACCCGAACACATAGCCTGCGCCAAGCCCGATGAGCGCGCAGACGATGATCAGAATGATGGCAAGAACAATGTCCACTCTGTGCTTTCCCTCTCTTTCCCTTTATTTTTTCAAATCTTCCGTTATTAATCCATTGACCAACACAAAAAACCGCGCAGGAAAAAACCTGCACGGCCATATGCTGCTGTTCAGCCACATCATGAACGTCGCGCCCGCACACAACAAAATACGCAAGGCAGGACAAGCGCTTGCTTTATCATGCAAAAGGGGCATCTCCCTGATAATAAGGAACCAGAAACATGTGTATCGAAAAACAGCATCACGGATGCATGCCGGTGCATCCGCTTTTCAGCCGGTCCGCATTTATTGTAAACGTTGGCAATGCGCTTTGTCAAGGGCCTGACGCCAAAAGTGCGAACATTTTTCAGGCATACTATCCATATAATCGGGATTTTTGTTGACAAGGACGGACGGCCCGGGTACAATACTGGGCAGAGGAACCGATCCGCAAGACCGAAAAAGGAGGCGCATACGATGGATAAATGGGACCGCCGGTTTATGGAAATGGCGCATCTGGTATCCACCTGGACCAGCTGCTTCAACGAGGGCCGCGCCATCGGCGCTGTGATCGTGAAGGATAAGCGCGTGATGGCCACGGGCTACAACGGCGCGCCGGCAGGGCTCAAGACCTGCAGGGAGCGGGGCGAGTGCATGCGCCGCAAGCTGGGCGTGGCCAGCGGCACCCATGCCGAGCTCTGCTTCGCCATTCACGCCGAGCAGAACGCCATCATCCAGGCCGCCAAGCTGGGGGTTTCCATCGACGGCGGCACGCTGTACTGCACCCATCAGCCCTGCTCCATGTGCACCCGCATCATCATCAACGCCGGCATCCGCCGGGTGGTGTACGAGCAGGGATACCCCGATGATTTTTCCCTGGCGCTTTTCCGCGAATCCCAGACGCTGCTGGAGCGCTATGACCCCGAAACAGGGGAGACAACGCCATGCTGAAGCGCCTGCTTGCGGCGGCGCTGATCTGCTGCCTGCTGCCGCTGTGCGCCCTCTCCGAGGCGCTGCCCACGCCCCGGCCCATCCTTCCCCTGAGCGAGGAGGAGATCCCGGAAAACCCGGAGGGCGTGGTTTTTTATCTGCTGCTGTGCTCCGACCGCGACGAGAGCAGTTACGATTCCCCCGGCAACACCGACGGCATCATGCTGGTGGGGCTGGATCCCCAGGCCAACCGCATCATGCTGATCTCCATCGTGCGCGATCTGCTGGTCATGCGCCCGGATAATCAGCCGGGCCGCATCAACGGCATCGGCCGCCGCTTCTCCCTGGAGGATACGGTCAAAATCATCCGCACACACTTTGGCATCGACGTGCAGAAATACGTGCTGGTCAACTGGAAGGGCGTGGCCAACATCATCGATACCCTGGGCGGGGTGCGGGTCACGCTGACCCGGGGCGAGGCCACGCGGCTCAAGGATAAAATGGCCTACAAGCGCGATTGGGCCCAGCCCGAATTGGACGGCGCGGGCGAATACCTGCTGCGGGGCTACGCCGCGGTGATCTATATGCGCATCCGGTCGGAGATCCCCGTGGGCGGCGAATCCTACGATTACCGCCGCACCTCCCGGGCGCGGGGGGTGATGTCCTCGCTGTTTGATTCCCTGCGCGGCGTTACCCTGACCCAGGCGGTCCAGCTGGCCACCCACGATATCTGGGAATCCATCGCCGCCACCAACATGACCCTGGCCGACGTGCTCAAGGCCGCCTCCGCCGCCTTCCAGCTTCGCAGCGCCACGGTGGATCAGTTCCGCCTGCCCATCGACGGCACCGGCGACGAGCTGATCTACCTGAACATGTCCACCCAGCAGATCGAATACGAGCCCAATCGGGAAGCCCTGCGGCAGTTCATAGAGAACAGCTACACCATCCGCGGGGAGGAGGACGAGGGCTGGGACTGAAAAACCCGCTCTCCCTGGGCGATTTTGCTTGCATTGACGTTGCGGGCATGCTACAATGCACGCGTACGATTCGTATGAGCAGAGTAGAGCAGGCGCGTTAAGTGCCCATGGACGGGGAGTTGTCATGGGACGAAGCCGGGTTCCCGGCGCGGTAACTGCATCGCATCCCGCTGCACAGAAAAAACAGAAGGACAAGACTGCCTCTGCGGATCGATAAAAATCTGAGGAGGCGGTTTTTTATGTCCGCAAAGGAAAGCGCAGCGCTGTTCGGCACCCCCTTTTCCAAGGCGTACTGGCGGCAGGCTGCCAGCGAGTTCCGGAACCTGAAGATGCTCCTGTTCGCCGCGCTGATGATCGCCCTGCGGGTGGCGCTCAAATCGGTGAGCATCCCGATCACGGCCGATCTGAAAATCGGCGTGGGCTTTTTCATCAACGCCTTCGGCTCCATGGTGTACGGCCCGGTGGTGGCCATCGCCGGGGCCGCCATCACCGATACCCTGGGGGCGCTGCTGTTCCCCTCCGGGCCCTACTTCCCGCTGTTTCTGATCACCGAGATCGCCGGCTCGCTGGTGTTCGCCCTGTTCCTGTACCGGGCGGAGGTCACGGCGCTGCGGGTGATCCTCTCCCGCTTCTGCATCAACTTTTTTGTCAACATCGTATTGCAGACGCCCATCATGATGGCCTATTACCAGATCATGCTGGGCAAGAGCTACAAGGTATTCCACCTGCCGAGGATCATCAAAAACCTGGTCATGTTTCCCATCGAATCGGTGCTGCTGATCCTGTTTTTGCGACTGGTGATCCCGCCCATGACCCAGCTTGGTCAGCTCCCCAGGGGCATGAACAGGCTGGAATTCACCCGGAAAAACATCCTGGCGCTGACCGCGCTGACGCTGGTGGGCGTGGCTGTGCTGATCCTGTATACCATCTACGGCTGAGAGAAGGAACGCAAATGGACAACAAGCAGGAGATCCTCAGGATCCTGGCCGAAACCTACCCCGAGGCCCGGCCGGAGCTGAACTTTTCCAATCCCTATGAGACACTGGTGGCCGTGATGCTCTCCGCCCAGTGCACCGACAAGCAGGTCAACAAGGTGACCCCGGCGGTGTTCCGGGATTTTCCCACGGTGGCGGATATGGCGGCCATCGACGCCGATACGCTCTACCCCTATGTGAAGAGCTGCGGGTTCAAGAGCAAGAGCCAGAACATCGTGGCGGCCTGCCGCATGATCATGGAAAGCTACGGCGGCCAGGTGCCCGATACCATGGAGGCGCTGACCAGCCTGCCCGGCGTGGGGCGCAAGACCGCCAACGTGGTGATGAGCACTGCCTTTGGCAAGCCCGCCATCGCGGTGGACACCCATGTTTTCCGGGTCAGCAACCGGCTGGGCCTGGCGGAGGCCGATAACGTGCTGGATACCGAAATGCAGCTGCGCGAGGCCATCCCGGAGCGCGACTGGAGCGCCGCCCATCACTGGCTGATCTTCCATGGCCGCCGGATATGCAGCGCCCGCAATCCCAAATGCGGCCTCTGCCCGCTGGCCGGGCTTTGCAAGGATTACCATCTGCGGAAGGAAGTACCCCATGAGTCAAGCGCCGCATCCCTATGACCCCACCCACCGGCATCACGAGCACCTGCACAGCGACCGCTGCGGGCTCTGCCGGATCGAATTGGACCACGTATCCGTTACCGCCCAGGGCGATACCCTGCTGCAGGATGTGAACCTGCATCTGCACTGCGGGCGGCTCACCGCGCTGGTGGGCCCCAACGGCGCAGGCAAAACCACCCTGGTGCGGGCGCTGCTGAACCAGATCCCCCACACCGGCGCGATCAGGCACATGGACGACCGGGAGCGGGTGCTGCGCTCGGTGCGCACGGGCTATGTGCCCCAGCAGCTGCCCTTCGATAAAATGATGCCCGTCACGGTGAACGATCTGATCGCCGCCTCGCTGACCCGCAGGCCGGTATGGCTGGGCGTGGGCAAAAAAACGCGCCAGCGCGTGGCCGAGGCCCTGGCGCTGGCCCAGGCGGAGCGCCTGCAGAACCGCATGCTGGGCCACCTGAGCGGCGGCGAGCTGCAGCGGGTGCTGCTGGCCATGGCGCTGACGCCCACCCCCGATCTTTTGATCCTGGACGAGCCGGTCTCCGGCGTGGATCAGAACGGCCTGGCGCTGTTTCTGGATACGGTGGAGCAGCTCAAGCGCAGGCATCACATCGCCATCCTGCTGATCAGCCACGATTGGTCGCTGGTGCGGCAGTACGCCGACGAAATGGTGCTGCTCAACAAAACCGTGCTCTGCGAGGGGAGCCCGGAAACGGTATTCGGCTGCGAAACCTTCCGGGAAGCCTTCCCCGCCGTATCGAAGGGGGTGGAATGATGCAGGCCATTTATAACGTGATGGACGCGCTGCTGCCCTTCGATATCTTCCATTACGCCTTTATGAAAAACGCGCTGCTGGCGCTGCTGCTGCTCACGCCCCTGCTGGCGCTGCTGGGCACCATGGCGGTGAACAAGCGCATGGCCTTTTTCTCCGACGCCCTGGGCCACAGCGCCCTGGCCGGCGTGGGCCTGGGCGTGCTGCTGGGCATCAGCAATATCACGGTGATCCTGGTCGCCTTCGGCATCTGCTGGGCCGTGCTGATCACCCGCATCAACCGCACCGGCGGCACCTCCAGTGACACCACCATCAGCGTTTTTTCCTCCGCCGGCATCGCGCTGGGGCTGCTGATCCTCTCCGGCAGCGGCAAATACGGCAAGTATTCCTCCATCCTGGTGGGCGATATCCTGGCCATTACCCCCAGCGATATCCTGTTTCTGGCCATCGCGCTGGCGGTGGGCATCGCGCTGTGGGTTCTGCTGTACAACCAGCTGCTGCTCACGGCCATCAACCCGCAATTGGCCCAGAGCCGCGGCATCGCCACCAAGGCGGTGGAGTACGGCTTTGTGATCCTGGTGGCGGTGGCGGTCATGCTCTCCATCCGCTGGGTGGGCGTGCTGCTGATCAACGCTCTGCTGATCCTGCCCGCCGCCGCGGCCCGAAACATCGCCCGCAGCGCCGCCCAGCACGCGCTGCTCAGCGTGCTCATATCGGTATTCAGCGGCATCGCCGGCCTTTGCGCCGCCGTGCCCCTGGGCACCAGCGTGGGCGCCGCGGTGGTGCTCTGCGCCGCCCTGTGCTACGCCCTGAGCCTGCTGGTGTCCCGCATTCTGGGCACGCGCCTGCAGGCATGATACGGTTCTTCGATCAATAGCAAGCAAATTGGGATTTAAACGGGGGCGTTCCTTCTTGGAGCCCAAGAAGGAACCGAAGAAGGCTGCGTTTGTCGCCGTAAATGCTGCAGGCTGCACGCCAACTGGCTTTAACGCCGACCACCGTTCCCTGGCAGCACGGCTACCGCCAACAGGCTTTAACGCCTGCCACCGTTCCCGGACAAGGCCAGCTTCGCTGGCCGCGCGGTGCGCAAAGCGCACCGCTGAACAAGAGAAAAATCCGGGAAAATCAAACGAGCTTGATTTTTCCGGATTTTTCTCTTGTTCTTTTTGCCCGGGAACTCGCTTGGCGACTTAACCAATCTGGCGGAAACGAGTTTGTTTCCCAATTCAAGTAGTTCGTCCGTTGGGATTCCAGAGGGCCCGCAGCGCCCGAAAAATGATCCAGTGGACCATTTTTAGCGAGGGCGGGCCGGAAGGCCCCGGACCCGAAGGTCCTTTGGCGCAGGGCTCGAAGCGCCCGGAAAATCATCCCGAGGGGCCCGCAGCGCTCGAAAAATGCCACTGTGTGGCATTTTTAGCGAGGGCGGGTCGGCAGACCCCGGACTGGTTTTCAGCTGAGAGCGGG
>CADAHU010000044.1 GCA_902787835.1 uncultured Eubacteriales bacterium | reverse complement strand
TTGGCAGGCGCAAGCGAACCGCCTGCGGGCGTCAGGATGACACACGCGGGAGTGGGGCGGGATGGTATTAAATAACTTGAATCAAGCCCGGCAGCAAAATGGTCCCCGCCTTTGGCGGACGCAAGCGAACACGGGCTCCGGATGACAGCGTTTAGAAAGAAGAAACTTTTTTCCGTCCGTTTGGCTTAAGCCGTCCAGCGAAGCTGGCCTTGCCCGGGGCTTTCCGGCCCGCCCTCCGCTGAAAACCGGCCCAAGGGCAGGTTTTCCGGGCACTACGGGCCCGGGAACGGTGGCAGGCGTTAAAGCCTGTTGGCGTATATCCTGCAGCATTTACGGCGACAAACGCAGCCTCTTTCGGTTCCTTTCTGGGCGGCAGAAAGGAACGCCCCCGTTCGTACTCCTCCCCCGCCAAATCCCAATTTGCTTGTCCATTTCCGCTCCAATTTGCTTGTCCATTTCCGCTTGAAAACAAGTATGAATATACCATAAAGCAAGAACAAAAACAAGCGCGCGGCGAGCTGTTTGCCCGCTGCGCGCTTGTGTATGGTTGGATCAGAATTCAATTTCCGTAGCGGCGGGCCGGGTTTCTGCGATGGTCTTGCCCATGCGTACGGAGCGCAGCACGGGTGCGTTGCGGTTCAGCGCGTCATAATAATGGGGGGCGTCCAGCACGATAAAGTTGGCGGCACGGCCCTCCGCGATGCCGTAGCGGTCGCCCAGGTGCAGCGTTTTTGCGGCGTTGGTGGTGATAAAGCGGTAGCTGTTCATGATATCCTCGTAGCCCATCATCTGGCATACGTGCAGGCCCATGAACACCACGTCCCGCAGGCTGCCGTTGCCCATGGGATACCAGGGATCAAAGATATCGTCATGGCCGAAGGAGACGTTGATGCCCTCGGCGGTCAGCTCCTTAACCCGGGTGATGCCGCGGCGCTTGGGATAGGTATCCACACGGCCCTGCAGGTGGGTGTTCACCAGGGGATTGGCCACAAAGTTGATTTTGCTCATCTTCAGCAGCCGCATCAGACGCAGCACATAGGCGTTGTTGTAGCTGTGCATGGCGGTGGTGTGGCTGGCGGTCACCTTGTCGAACAGTTCCAGCTCCAGCGCCCGGGCCGCCACCGTCTCCAGGCCGCGGCTGGCCTCGTCGTCGATCTCATCACAGTGCACGTCCACCAGCTTGCCGTTATCGGCAGCCAGCTGCAGGGCGAAGTTCAGCGATTCCACGCTGTATTCCCGGGTAAACTCGAAGTGCGGGATAGCGCCCACGCAGTCCGCGCCCATCTTTACGGCGTCGATCATCAGCTGCTTGCCGTTCGGATAGCTCAGGATGCCCTCCTGGGGGAAGGCCACGATCTGGATTTCCATCACGTCCCGCAGCTCTTCCCTGAGCTCGATCAGCGCCTGCATGGCGGTGAGCTTGGGGTCTGTCACGTCCACATGGGTGCGGATGAACTGCACGCCGTTGGCCGCGTAGAGCCTCACGCACTGCTGCACACGTTCGCGTATATCCTGGCGGCTCAGCTTGTCCTTGCGCTTGCTCCAGCACTCGATGCCCTCAAACAGCGTGCCGGACATGTTCCATACCGGATCACCCGCCGTCAGGCAGGTATCCAGGTGCACGTGGGATTCAATAAAGGGCGGCAGCACCAATTTGCCGTTCAGATCGATGACTTCCTCGCCGGGGGCGGCTTCCAGATGCGGGGCGATCTGGGCGAACAGGCCGTCGGTCACGCGGATATCGGAGGTTGCCTCGGCGTTTTCGATGCGGGCGTTGCGGTACAGCATGGCAGGTTTCCTTTCTTACTTCTTCAGCACCTTGCGGCAGACCAGGTAGCACACGGCGGCCACGGCCATGGCGTTGATGGAGGCGATGCCCCAGTGCACGAAGTTGCCCACCAGCGCGCCGGCGACCACGCCCAGCACAGAGCCCAGGTTCACGTTGACCAGCTTGGGCTGCTCGGTTTCATAGTTCTTGCGGTCCAGGAAGTAATCCAGCACCAGGATCAGGCCGATGGGGGGCAGGGTGGCGTTCAGGAAGTTCAGCCAGCCGATGAAGTTGTTGTACAGCCACAGGGCGGTTACGGTGCCGATGATGCCGGCCACGATGACCAGGGGGCGCTTGCGTACCTTGGTGATGTTGGAGAGGCCCAGCGCGCCGGTGTACAGGGCGTTATCGTTGGTGGTCCAGATGTTGGCGCCCAGCACGATCAGCGCGGGCACGGTCAGGCCCTGGGCGATCATCACGTAGAAGATATCATCCATCTCGGTGAAGGCGCCGCCCACAGCGCCGAAGGCGAACATCAGGGTGTTGCCGATGAAGAAGGCGATCACGGTGGTGATCACGGCTACCTTGCCGGATTTGGCGAAGCGGGTGAAGTTGGGGGTGGCGGTGCCGCCGCTGACGAAGGAGCCGATCACCAGGCCGATGCCGCTGAACACGGTCAGGCCGCCGGTGCTCTTGCTGAAGATGGCGCTCAGGCCGCCGCCCTGCGCCGTGGCGGTGATCATGGAGTAGATGCCCAGCACGGCGATCAGCGGCACGCTGATGTAGCTGACGATCTCCATGCCCTTGATGCCGAAGTAGGCGGAGGCGGTCATGCAGATGCCGGCCAGCACGATCAGCAGCCAGGGGCTGCAGTGCAGCACTTCCGCCGCGGGGATGGCGAACATGGCCACGCCCACGCCGAACCAGCCGATCTGGGTCAGGCCGATCATGGCGGAGGGCAGGTAGCTGCCGAATTTGCCGAAGGAGCGCTGGGCCAGCAGGTCAAAGGAAAGGCCGCTCTGGCAGCCCACGAAGGCGAGTACGCCGGTATAGCAGGCGAGGATCGCGCCGCCCAGCAGCACCGACCAGATGAAGCCGCCCAGGTCCAGGCCGTTGCCCAGCTTGGCACCCACGCTCATGCTGGCGGAGAAGAAGGTGAAGCCCAGCATGATGAAGAACATGGGCCAGAACTTCTTGCGGGAGGTCTGGGGGACACGCTCGAAGGTGTAATCGGTATCGGTGTGGGTCGTGCGGTTCGCTTGGTTTGGCATGGGGAATATCCTCCTTTTGCTTTTCTGGTGTCTGCCGGAAAGCCGCAAAAAAGCGCGGCTCCCCGTCAAGGAAAGCCGCGCTGAATAAGCGCAGAAAGATACTGCCGTATCACAGTCCTTGGCGGCCTCACTGGACCAGCCTTAAAGCACCGTGACGCATTATAGGGGATGCGGCGGCGTTTGTCAACCCCTTTTGAGCGAATTTTGTTAAGTGATGCAGGATATGGAAGGTTTTATCACATTTCCTTCCCAAAATTTAATAATTCTGCGCTTTCCTCCATAACTTGACATCCCGATTTTCTGTGTTATAATGAAGAAAAGTTACAATAGTGAGGTGCGTTCTAATGGGCTATTTCGTGTTCAAAAAGACCAATACCGGCGTCAAATTCGACCTGGTCGCCGGCAATCATGAAGTAATCGCCACCAGCGAAGTGTACAAGTCCGAATCCTCCTGCAAGAAGGGCATCGCCAGCGTGCGCCGCAACGCCCCCATCGCCAACCTGGAGGATAAAACTGTGGAGCCTGTGGTCACTGCCCGCTGCCCCAAGTTTGAGGTGTACACCGATAAGGGCGGCGAGTTCCGCTTCCGCCTGAAGGCCACCAACGGCCAGATCATCGCTGTCAGCGAGGGCTATGTGGCCAAGAACAGCTGCCTGAACGGTATCGAGAGCGTCCGCAAGAACGCTGCCGAGGCCGATATCAAGGTGAAGGAGTAACACAACCTGCCGCAAAAGAACGGAAAGCCCATCCTTTCCGTTCTTTTTATATCAAAATTTGATTTGGGAGGATCGATCCGGTGAACGAAGTGACCACAAGCGTGCAGATTGTGCTGGCCCAGCATTGCAACGGCTATGCAAAGCCCCGCCTGTTCGGCGGTCAGATCATGGCCTGGATCGATATCGTCGGCGCGGTGGCTGCCCGCCGGTTTGCAAAATGCGGCGTGACCACGGTATGCGTGGATAACCTGACCTTTATCGCCCCGGCCTATCTCAATGACACCGTGGTGCAGGAGGCCCGCGTCACCTGGAGCGGGCGCACGTCGCTGGAGGTGCGGGTGGACAGCTATGTGGAGCAGCTGAACGGCGAGCGGAAGATGGTCAACCGCGCCTATGCTGTCTTTGTGGCCCTGGGGGCGGACGAGCGCCCCGCCGAAGTGCCCGTATTCACCCCGGAGACGCCTGAGGAGGAGCAGGAATACGCCGCCGCTCAGGAGCGCAGGCGCATCCGATTGCAGCGATAAGCCAATAAAAAACCAGCGCATTGATCCGCGGTGGTCAATGCGCTGGTTTTTTATGGAATTACATATCGCTGGAGCGGGAATAGTTGGGTGCTTCGCGGGTGATATAGATATCGTGGGGATGGCTCTCCTGCAGGCCAGCATTGGTGATGCGGATGAACTCGGCGTCCCGGCGCATATCGTCGATGGTGGCGCAGCCGCAGTAGCCCATGCTGGCGCGCAGGCCGCCCACCATCTGGAAGATGGTATCGGCAAGCGCTCCCTTGTAGGGAACGCGGCCCTCCACGCCCTCGGGAACCAGCTTTTTGGCGTCCTCCTGGAAGTAGCGGTCGCGGCTGCCCTGGGCCTGCTCCATGGCGCCCATGCTGCCCATGCCGCGGTAAACCTTAAAGGAGCGGCCCTGGAAGATCTCCATGGCGCCGGGGCTCTCCTCGGTGCCGGCCAGCACGCCGCCCAGCATCACGGCGGAGGCGCCCGCCGCCAGGGCCTTGGCGATATCGCCGCTGTACTTGATGCCGCCGTCGGCGATCACGCGGATGCCGTGCTTATCAGCCTCATTGGCGCAGTCGGCCACGGCGGTGATCTGGGGCACGCCGATGCCGGCCACCACGCGGGTGGTGCAGATGGAGCCGGGGCCGATGCCCACCTTGACGCAGTCCACGCCGGCGGCGATCAGATCATGGGTGGCGGCGGCGGTGGCCACGTTTCCGGCAAACAGCTGGATATTGGGGAATTCCTTGCGGATCTCCTCGATGGTCTTGAGCACGCCCATGCTGTGGCCGTGGGCGGTATCGATGGAGATCACGTCCACCTTGGCGTCCACCAGGGCGCGGATGCGGGCCATGGTATCCCGGCTGACGCCCACGGCGGCTGCGCACAGCAGGCGGCCGTTCTGGTCGCGGGCGCTGTTGGGATACTTGATAGCCTTTTCGATATCCTTGATGGTGATCAGGCCGCACAGGTTATACTGATCGTCCACCAGAGGCAGCTTTTCGATGCGGTGCTTGGCCAGGATGTGCATGGCCTCATCCAGCGTGGTGCCGATGGGGGCGGTGATCAGGTTTTCCTTGGTCATCACCTCGCCGATCTGGCGATTGTCATCGGTCTCGAACCGCAGATCGCGGTTGGTCAGGATGCCCACCAGGCGCTTGCCCTCGGTGATGGGCACGCCGCTGATGCGGTATTTGCTCATCATCCGCTTGGCGTCGGCGATCAGATGGGTGGGGGAGAGGTAGAAGGGATCGGTGATCACGCCATGCTCGCTGCGCTTTACCTTATCCACCTGCGCGGCCTGCTCGGCAATGGTCATATTCTTATGGATCACGCCGATGCCGCCCTCGCGCGCCATGGCGATGGCCATTTTGGAATCGGTCACCGTGTCCATTGCGGCGGACATGATGGGAATATTCAGCTTGATCTTGGGGGTCAGCTGGGTAGAAAGATCGGCATCCTTGGGCAAAACAAAGCTTTTGCGCGGTACCAGAAGCACGTCATCAAACGTCAAACCTTCACGAATCTTATCCTGTAACATCCCTTCGCCTCCCTTGGTATTTTCAACAATTTTAGATTCTGCACAGCGCAATGTCAATAGGTTCAGGCAAATTTTGTTTATTTTTTGTTCTTTTTGTTCATTATTCCACCGGTCATTTCATTCAGCCCGCCCTTCATCTTTTCCATGGCCGGGCGCAGGCCGCCGGTGGAGGCCAGGGCGAACACAAACCCGCCCACCAGCGCCACGCCCAGCATGGCGGCGATGCCGGTGCCCACGCCCTTTGTGCCGCCGGCGGCGGGCGAGGAGCCGCTGCCTGCCGCGCCCTTCACCCCGCCGTACAGCGTGCGCTGGATGGCGGAGGCCATAAAGGCGGTGGCCTGCTCTGCCCGCTCCTTTTCCACGGTATGGGTGCCAAACTCCAGCAGCACGGAATGGGGAGAAAGATCCTGGTTATAGGTGCCCTTGCCGATGTAGATATCCCGGATCAGCTCCGGGTACATGGCGTCGGCCACCGCCTTGAGCTCGGCGGCAAAGGCGCGGTTGGCAGCGGCGTTCTGGTTGGAGCGTCCCACCAGCAGCCGCACCATGCTGGCGTCCCGGCCATCGATGGTGGTGTTGTACTGATCGGGATCGGGAATGCCGTCCCGGTGCACGTCAAAGATGGCGTCCACGCCGTTTTCCAGCAGCCCCGCGGCGGTGGCGCGGCTGCGGCGGTACGCGCCGGAATCATGGGGCAGGTGGGTGGCGTCGTCAAAGTATACGGTGATCCCCTGCTTTTCCAGGTTGGCCTTCAGCGCCTCGGCCACATCGTATATGCCGCCCCGGGGCGTCACGCTGGCATTGCCGTCGTCCGGCTCATAGCTCTCGTCGCTGTGGGTGCAGTACAGCGCCACCGCCTTGCGGGCGGCGGAGACCGGCTGGCTGTCGTCCTGCAGCCAGCTTACATCGGGCATTTCATAGGCGCCCTTGCTCTCCGCCCAGGCGGTATGGGAGCCTTCCTCCACCCGGGTGATCACGAAATATTGGTTATCGTGGGCGATGTATTCGTCTCCGGCCTCCGGTGTGCCGGTATAATGGGTGATATACGCGCCGGTTTGATCCACAATATGATAGTAGTCCGCCTCTGCCTGCGCGCCCGGCGGCAGCAGCATTCCCGCCAGCAGCAGACAGGCTGTTACGATTCGCTTTTTCATTTTCCGTCTCCTTTCCCGGGCGTTTTGACCCGCCGATGATCCCTGGGCGCGCCATTGGCCCGGGCCAGCCGCTCCAGGGCCTCGCCGGCCAGCTCGCACAGCAGCACCGCCAGGATGCCGCTGATCACCGCCGTATCGAAGATGCCAGCGCCGCCCAGCACCAGCTTTTGCTCGATGCCGGACAGGCGCAGGGTTATGGCGTTGACGGTATCAGCCAGCAGCACGCCCAGTACGCCGCAGATGAACGCCCCGCGCCGGGAGCGGCCCAGCAGCCAGCCAACGATGCCCCCGGCAATGCCGCAGACATACACGGGATCCAGCACAATGTTTTCCGGCTCCGCGGGCATCACGCGGCCCAGCAGCCAGACGGCGGCCGATGTGATCACCGCGCCGATGAGCCCGCGCAGGCGCTCGGCGTTTTCATCCGCCGTGATCAGCAGATAAACGCAGATGCCCAGGGGGATCAGCGCGCCGCCGATGTTCAGCCGCACCATGCCCAGATCGATATCGGGCAGCAGCCCGCCCAGGAACATCAGCCCGATCAGGATCAGCGCGGCCCGGTCGCTCAGGCGCATTTTATCCAGCACCCGCTGTCCCACGCCCAGCAGCACCAGCACCGCCGCAGCGGAGAGCAAAAAGGAACCAAACGTCATAGGATCGCCTCCGGTCTTTTTGCGTTTATCCTGCCCGGCGCAGGGCAAAATATGCATAAAGTGTGAACATTTCGCCTGAATGTAACAGATCGTGCAATTTCTCTTTCATTTTTACTGTTTTTGTGATATTATGGTACAAGGCCATGGAATGGCCCGGACTGAAGAGAGAGGAGCGTGCCGTATGGATCAACAGCTGTTGGTCAGGATCGGCCAGACGTTTGGTCAGCTCAGCAACCGTCTGTCGCTGCTGGATGAAAATGGAATGGGGCTGGTGCCCCATGGCGATACGCTGGTTCCGCTCCCGCAGGGGCTGGAAAAGGGCGATATCGTGCCCATGTATGGCTATCGCTATTTGTCGGTGCCCTCCCAGCACTGTATATTGCTGGCGCCGGAGGGCACGCCGGATGACGTGCTGCGTATCGGCGCACGGCTGGTGGAGACAATGATACAGCTGGGCAGCCTGAACGGCGGCATATCCGGCGCCTATCAGCGCATGCTGCAGAACGACCTGAGCGTGGCGGAGCTGGACGCGGTGATCAGCGAGTATCGCATCCCCGCGGAGATGCCGCGCTGCGTAATGCTGCTGCACATGATGCAGGTGCAGGACAGCAACGCCCGGGATATCCTGAGCGAGGTGATCCCCCTTTCAGCCAACGACGTGCTGATCGCCATGGATAATCACACCACGGCGCTGATCAAATGCACCTCCTCCATGGAGGATATCGAGGATCTGCACCAGCTGGCCAGCGCCATGCAGGAGACGGTGCTCGGCGAGACGGGACTGCCGCTGACCATCGGCATCGGCGAGCCCACCGACCGCGCCAGCGAGCTGCACCAGAGCTACCGGCAGGCGCGCCGCGCCATCGAGATCGGCCGCATCTACCGGCAGGAGGAGACGGTGCATATCTATTCCTCCCTGCTGCTGGAGCGCTTCCTGTCCGATATCCCGCCGGAAACGGCGGAGCATTACCACAGCCTGCTGTTCAACAGCAGCACGGCCCGGCTGTTCAGCGATGAGATCCTCTCCACGGTGGAAATGTTCTTCCGCAAGGATCTGAACCTGAGCGATACCGCCCGCCAGCTGTATATCCATCGCAATACCCTGGTATACCGGCTGGATAAGGTGCAGCGGCAGATCGGGCTGGATCTGAGAAAGTTTGATGACGCGGTGACCTTTAAAATGCTTATGGAAATGAAAAAGTGCACCGCCAATAAAACAAAAATTACACTGTAAACGCATCCGGAGGTTTAAGCAATGAAAAAGCGTCTTGTGGTTTTCCTGGTCATTCTGGCCCTGCTGGTCAGCGGTCTGTCTGTCTTTACCGCTCTGGGCGAAACCCGCCGCAGCACCGTCACCATCGACCGCAGCACCTATGAGCGTCTCCAGCGCTATGAAAAGCTGGACGAGATCATGCAGTATATTTCCCAGTATTACTATAAGGATATCGACTCCGACGAGATGTTCGAGGGCGCGATCAACGGTATGCTGGCCTCCCTGGGCGATCCCTATACCTTCTACTATAATCAGGAAGAATGGTCTGATATGTGGGAAGAGGAAGAGGGCGAGTATACCGGCATCGGCATTCAGCTGCTGGGCGATTACGAGAGCCAGACCGTCAAGATCACCCGCGTTTTCCGCAATACGCCCGCGGAAGCGGCCGGTATGCGCAAAAACGATATCCTGACTCGCGTTGAGGATATGGAGGTCACTGCCGAAACCATGACCGCCGCCGTCAAGATCATGCGCGGCGAGGTGGGCGGCACCGTGGAGGTGGAGGTATCCCGCGACGGCGAGCCCATCGTGTTCAATATCACCCGCGCCGCCATCCATATGAACAACATCGATTACACCATGCTGGATAACAACGTGGGCTACCTGATCCTGTATCAGTTCTCCACCGATTCGCTGATCAGCGATTTTAACGCCGCCATGGACGCGCTGGAGGCCCAGGGCGCCAAGAGCATCATCCTGGACCTGCGCGACAATCCCGGCGGCTGGGTGGATGACGCCGTCAGCGTGGCCAACCGCTTCCTGGACAGCAAGCTGGTGGTGTATACCAAGAGCCGCTTTACCACCGATACCAATCCCCAGTATACCCGCAGCGGCGCGGATAATATCCCCCTGGTGGTGCTGGTCAACGAGAACAGCGCCTCCTCCAGCGAGATCCTGACCGGCGCGCTGCAGGATTACAAGCGCGCCACCGTGGTGGGCACCCAGTCCTTCGGCAAGGGCATCATGCAGTATGTGCTGGGCCTGAGCGATAACAATACCGGCATCCAGCTGACCTACTGCGAGTACTTTACGCCCAACGGCAACGCGGTGCACGGCATCGGCATCACCCCCGATATCGTGGTGGAGATGCCCGAGAACATGGTCTATGCCGATCTGCAGCTGGGGGATATGAGCGACCCGCAGCTGACGGCAGCCTGGGAAGAGGCCGTCCGGCTGGCGCAATAAGGAGCGATCGAACCGCTGTGCAGCGATGCACGGCGGTTCTTTTCATTTGCAGGAGGATCGATCCCGATGGATTATATATATCATTATCGTTCGCCTTTAGGCCCGATCACCCTGGCCAGCGACGGACAGGCGCTGGTAGGGCTCTGGTTTGACGGGCAAAAAAACTGGGGCAGCACGCTTGCCACGGCTTACGGGGAGGCGGACCTGCCGATGTTTCGGGATGCGCTGCGGTGGCTGGAAAGCTATTTTGCCGGGCAGGACCCGGGGTTTACGCCGGCGCTGGCGCTGCGCGGGACGCCCTTTCGCCGCAGCGTATGGCAGAATCTGCTTGCGATTCCTTTCGGTGAAACCCGCACCTATGGGGAGCTTGCCCGCAGCCTGGGGATGCCGGGCGCCGCCCAGGCGGTGGGCAGCGCGGTGGGGCATAACCCCATCTCGCTGATCGTTCCCTGCCATCGGGTAGTGGGCGCGGATGGCGGGCTGACGGGGTATGCGGGCGGCCTTGAGAAAAAGGCCTGGCTGCTGCGGATGGAGGCTGCTGCGCTTATAAAGCCTATCGGATCAATATGAATTTGTATTGACTTTATTCCGCTCCATGACCTATAATGCTGCTATAAATGAATGAAAGGGACAGGACCCCGATGACAGAACAGGAACTGCGTGCTTTTTTTGAGGACCTCCACCGGCATCCCGAGCTGGGGCTGGAGGAGCACCGCACCACAGAGAAGATCAAACAGGCGTTGGCGGCGGCGGGCGTGCCCATGCTGGATACCGGGCTGGAAACGGGCGTGATCGCGGAGATCCGCGGCGGCCGCCCGGGCCGCGTGATCGGCCTGCGCTGCGATATTGACGCGCTGCCCATCCAGGAGGAAACCGGGCTGCCCTATGCCTCCTGCGAGCCGGGGAAAATGCATGCCTGCGGCCACGATTTCCATACCGCCTGCATGCTGGGCGCGGCGCTGCTGCTCTGGGAGCGGCGGGAAACGCTGGCCGGTACGGTCAAAATCGTGTTTCAGCCCGCGGAGGAGCTGGCCATCGACGCCGGCGGCAAGCGGGTGCGCCTGACCGGGCTGCTGGATGACTGCGCGGAGTTTTACGGCATCCATACCTATCCGCAGTTTGAGGCCGGCACCATTGGCATCAAGGCGGGGCCGGTGATGGCTGCTCCCGATCATTTTATCATGACGATTCGGGGCCGCGGAGCCCATGCGGCCCAGCCGCAGAAGGGCGTGGATCCCATTCCGGCGATGGCGGCGCTGATCATGAGCCTGCAAACCATTGTCAGCCGCAGGGTCAATCCCTTTGCCAACGCGGTGCTCACCGTGGCCCATGTCCAGGCGGGCAGCGTCTATAACGTGATCCCGGAGACCGCTCTCCTGGAGGGCACCGTGCGCACGCTGGATCCCGCTGTCCGGCAGGAAATCAAAACGCGCCTGCGGGAGATGGCGGAGGGTACGGCGGCGGCCTATGGCTGCACGCTGGAGTACAGCTACCTTGATGGACCGGATGCCGTGATCAACGATGCCGCGCTGTGCGAGGCGGCGAAAAAGGTGGCGCTGGACATGGGCTTCCGTGTGGATCGGCAGGAGGATACCATGGGCGGCGAGGATTTCAGCGAATACCTGAAGATCTGCCCCGGCGTATTCATCCGCATCGGCACTGGCGGCGGCTATCCCGCCCATCATCCCCGCTTCCGGGTGGATCAAAACGCGCTTTGGCCCGCGGCAGGGTATTTTGCCGCGCTGGCTGCGGAGCGGGCGGCGGAACGATAATCGGAGGGGAAGGGGAACGTTACTTTCTTCCGGGAAGAAAGTAACAAAGAAGCAGCCGGCGATGCAGCTTGAATAAAAGAACCAACTTGCTTCCGCCAGTTTGGCGCATGGACTGCAAGCGAGTTCCCGGACAACCGGAATACAGGAAAAATCCCGCAAAACCAAGCTCGTTTGGTTTTGCGGGATTTTTCCTGTGTTCAGCGGTGCGCTTTGCGCACCGCGTGACCAGCTCCGCTGGCCTTGCCCGGGGCCTTCCGGCCCGCCCTCCGCTGAAAACCGGCCCAAGGGCAGGTTTTCCGGGCGCTACGGGCCCGGGAACGGTGGCGCACGTCAAACCCTGTTGGCGGAAGGACCAGCAACAGCAGCGGCCACAAACGCAGCCCTCTTCGGTTCCTTCTCGGGCTCCGAGAAGGAACGCCCCCGTCTCCCGTTTTGATTCAGATCACGTCATGCCCGTATACTTCCCAGCTGCGCAGGGCGGGGAAGGCGGAGGGATCATCGCTCTTTTGCAGACACTCCAGACGGATCCAGCGCACGGTATGATGATGGTTGAAATGGATAAACTGACGATCGCCGGTTTTGGTCAGGGAAAAGGCTTTTTCGGTGCCGTCGGAGAGCACCGCCACGCCGGCTGTCCAGTAGGCGTCATGGGGAAAATCGGCCCGCAGCGTCAGCGCCATCTGATCGATCTCCACATCCCGGCCAAAATCGAGCCTGCACCAGGCGTCCTCCCGGGCGCCGATGCCCCAGCTCTCATAGGGCCATTCGCCGTGGAAGGTGTTGAACCGCAGGCCGTCAATCACGTTGCGGGCACAGAAGCAGGCCTCGTTGCGCGTTTCCACGTTGGCGGTGCAGTGGGGATAAAAATCGGTGTCACCACGCAGATCGGCGGGATTGCGGGCAATATCCCGGTATGCCTTTGGATCCACCGGCGACAGGGCATAGGCGATGATAACATGCCGCGGCGCGTCAAAAATCCCCGGCGCATAAGCCAGCCGATGCTCGCCCGCAGGCACGGGCCAGGTCATATGGCATTCCGGCGCGTATACCTCGCCGCTGGGCAGGGCCTGATCCATCTGCACCCAAAGATGATCGTAGCCGGAAATCTCGATGGTATCGCCGGGCTGATAGGCGCGGTCGACGCACAGCATGGCCTCCTGATCGTGGGACGCGGAGGCCAGCACCTTTCCCGCTGCGTCCCTTAAGACAATCTTGATCATCCTTTTCTCCTTATCGCCACAGCATGGGATCCGCGCCGCACAGCTTGGCCAGCGCCTCCACCAGGAAGTAATCGCCGTAGGTAATGTTGGTATGCCGGCCTGCGCCGTCATCGTGATAGCTGGCGGTGCAATGGGTCAAAAGCCCCATGCGCGATTCGCTCCAATCGCAGCAATGCTCCAGCAGCCCATCCACCAGACGCTCCGCCGCGGCCTGGTATTTCGCATTTTGGGTGATTTTGCTGAGCTCCATCAGCCCGCAGGCCGCGATGGCCCCGGCAATGTTATCGATGCGCTCCTCGGTGTCCGGCTGGCAGAAATCGCAGTCGGTCAGCCCGTCGGGCCGGATATGGGCCATAAAGTTCCGGGCGATGCGCTCCGCCGCATCCAGATAGCGGCTGTCATTGGCGTTCAGATAGGCCAGCGTAAAGCCGTACAGACCCCAGGCCTGACCCCGGCTCCATTGGGTGCCCAGCGCGTAGCCCTGGCCGGGATGCTCCCGCACCCGCGCGCCGGTCTCGGGATCAAATTCAATGATGTGGCTCGCCGATCCATCGGGCCGCAGAAATTCCCGCAGGGTGGTATCGGCATGGATGCGCGCAGCATGGGCAAAGCGCGGGTCGTCGGTCTGCCGGGAGGCCCAGAACAGCAGGGAAAGGTTCATCATGCAGTCGATGATGGCAAACCCAGCCTGGCTGGGATGGTTCCAGGCGCGGATGTATCCCGCGGGATTGAAGCGCCCCAGCAGCAGGCTGGCGGCGTGCAGCGTATCGATCCTCGCCTGACCGTCGCCGGTCAGCTTATGATCCGCGCCGCAGGATAAAAGATACATAAAGCCCACGTCGTGGTTCAGATGCTCAAACACGCGGAATTCCCCGGTGAGCAGCGCTTCCACCCGCCGGGCCTCCCGCAGGAAGGCTTCATCCTTTTCCAGGGCGTAGAATTGCCACATCAGCGCCGGCCAGAAGCCGCCCGTCCACCAGCCGTTGCCGTCGTAGGGTGAACCGATCCATTGGCCCTTTTCGCTTTTATAGGGAATGATGCCTGCCTGAGCCGCCGGCGCGATGGCGGTGCGAAATTTATCGGCAGCCCGATGCAGGGCTTCTTCATAACGATTCTGCAAGGCGTTTTACCTCCTCGGGGATTGTAGTGGGCATCTGATCGCCGGCATCGGCAAAAACGGCGCACAGCAGCGTGGTTTCGCCGGCCGGAAGCTCCGCCCGCAGGGTGGGCAGCACCGTGCGCGGGTACATCAGGTTGGTGTTGGGCTCGCAGCCGATGACCTCGGTCTTTTGATACCCCTTCAAGGCGAAGATCGCGCTGGTGCCATAGGCGCCGTGGGCTGCCGCGCAGCCGTCCTCCGCGATTTGGGCCGAGGCGATGCGGTCGCAGGGCCGCGCGCCGGCCCAATCCTTGCGCACGGCGAAGGCGCCCTCGGCGGCCTCGATGGCGTAATCCGCGTGGATCACGTGCTTGCGCACATGCCACATGCCCAGGGGCGCGATGACGCTCTCGATGCGCACGCC
>CADAHU010000043.1 GCA_902787835.1 uncultured Eubacteriales bacterium | reverse complement strand
CCTCCTGGGTGTAATCAAAGCGGCGGCGCTCCAGATAGGCCAGATCGGTATAGCTCTTGAAACCCAGCTTTTGGGCCATGCCGTGGCGCAGATGCACCAGCTCGTCATACTGGGCGTCCAGCTTGGGCGCGATCTCGGCGTACAGCACGGCCCAGGCCTTAAAGGCCTCCCGGCGTTCCTGCCGGTCGGTGCTCTCCATATGCTTGAGCAAGCCGTAGAAATTGCACTTTTCGCCCCGGAAATCGGTGACCGCCATGGCGCTGTCCTTCTGATACTGCTGGCGCAGCTCGCCCTCGCGGATGGTATCGGGGATGATGCGCTCGTCGGTGGTTTTGAGCTGGGCGTCGATCAGACGGAACATCTGCGCGCCGAATTCCTTTTCAAAATCCCCCCGGAAGGGGCAGGCGGCCAGCGCCTCGTTATACTTTTTGCGCAGGGGGATCAGCGCGGCGTTCTGCTCCCGCAGCCACTTCATTTCCCCATCGTAATAGGCGTCGGTGGTATCGATGGTATTGCGCACGGAGCACAGCGAAAACATGGTAGCGGAGGCCTTTTCCTTTTCGGACAGGGCGAAGAACGCCTCCCGGGCCTCGGCATAGCTTTTTGCCTCCCGCAGGGCTTTTTCCGCGGCGATATAGCAGGCTTTCATTTCTTTCATATCGGGCCGGGCATAGGGCATGGCCTTAAAATCCAGCATTTCCATGGGAATTCATCCTTTCTTGTGCATATTTGCCCGTATTATAGCATAGTCCGCGGCGGAAAGGAAATACCCGCGCCGTGATTTATGCGCTTGTTTTTATGCGCCGCCCGTGATACACTGAGAAAAAACCACCGGAGGACGCAGGGCATGGACGCAAGCGCACTGAACACCTTTTATTCCCCGGCCCAGCTGCAGCGCTGGCGGGAGGCCATCCCGGGCCGGTACAGCTGCCGCGCCTTTTCCGGCGCGCCAGACGCAGGTCAGCTGTCCGCCCTGCATTACGCCGCCCAGCGGGTGTGCCTGCCCGGGACGCGCATCGCCGTCGCCCCCTGCCCGGAAAACCTGTTTGTGCGGGTGCCGCTGGTGGAAAAGATCCAGGGCGCGACCCATTACGCCTGCCTGATCCTGGATCCGAAGCATCCAAAGAGCCCTACCCTGGCGGGCATCAGCGGCGAGGCCTTCGTGCTGGAAGCCCAGTCCCTGGGCATCGGCACCTGCTGGGTATCGGGCACCTATCGCCGGGGCGCGGTGGATGCGCCGCTGGAGGACGGGGAGCGCGTGGCCGCCGTCATCGCCCTGGGCCTGCCCAAGGCAGCGGAGCCGCCCGCGCGCCGGCGCAAAAAGCTTTCGCAGATCTGCCAAACCGCCCCGGAGGGCTGGCCGTTTTGGGCCTATCAGGCCGCGGAGGCGGTGCGCCAGGCGCCCTCCGCTGTAAACCTGCAGCCCTGGACGCTGAGCTACGCCCAGCGCACGCTGCGGCTGCTGGGCAAGCGGGCCGACAGCCTGGATATAGGCATCGCCATGCTGCATATGCACGCCGCCGCGGGCGATTTGCGGCCGCACTGGGCCTGGGGCGAGGGCAAATGCGCGGCCCATCTGATCGTTGAGGAGCAAGCATGAGTTTACTGGACGCACTGGAAGAAAGCAATACAAGGAAAAACGCGCCGCTGGCCGAGCGCATGCGCGCCCGCACGCTGGACGAGTTTTACGGCCAGGAGCACCTGCTGGGCAAGGGCCGCCTGCTGCGCAGGGCGGTGGAGGCCGACCGGCTGACCAGCAGCATTTTTTACGGCCCGCCGGGCTGCGGCAAAACCACCCTGGCCCACGTGATCGCCAGCACCACCCGCAGCGCCTTTGCCCGGATGAACGCCGTGACCAGCGGCGTAAACGACGTGCGCGAGGTGCTCGCCCAGGCCCGGGAGCGCCGCACGCTGTACGGCCAGAGCACCTACCTTCTGCTGGATGAATGCCACCGGTGGAACAAGGCCCAGAGCGATTCCATCCTGCCCGCCATCGAAGAGGGGCTGATCCGCTTCATCGGCAGCACCACCGAAAACCCCATGATCAGTATGACCCCGGCCATCGTGAGCCGGTGCCGGGTATTCGCCTTCCAGCCGCTGACGCCGGATAACGTGCGGCAGATCCTGCTGAACGCCATTGCGGATCGGGAGCGCGGGCTGGGCGATATGAACGTACACATCGACGAGGACGCGCTCAATCATATCGTGCGCGTGGCCGCGGGCGACGTGCGCAGCGCGCTGAACGCCATCGAATTGGCGGCGCTGACCACCCCCACCACCCGGGATGGCATCCGCATCACTCTGGCAGTGGCGGAGGAGAGCATCCAGAAGCCCCAGATCCGCTGCGACGATACGCTGTATTACGATATGCTGTCCGCCTTCTGCAAAAGCCTGCGCGGCTCGGACAGCGACGCCGCCCTGTTCTGGTTCGGGCGCTTGCTCAGCGCCGGGGCAGACCCGCGGCTGCTGGTGCGCCGGGTGATGGTGCACGCCAGCGAGGACGTGGGCCAGGCCAACCCCGTGGCGCAGCTGCAGGCCACCGCCGCCGCCCAGGCGCTGGAAATGCTGGGCATGCCGGAGGCGCGCATCCCCATCGCCCAGGCCATCATCGCCGTGTGCGAGAGCCCCAAGAGCAACAGCGTGGCCTGCGCCATCGACGCCGCGCTGGCCGACGCCCAGACCGGCATTGGCGCGGTGCCCCCGGCGCTGCGCGATACCCATTACGCAGGCCACGTGCGGCTGGATAACGGCAAGGGCTATCTGTATCCCCACGATTTTCCCGGCCACTGGGTGCGGCAGCAGTATCTGCCCGACGAATACAGGGATCGGGTGTACTACCAGCCCAGCGACCAGGGTCATGAGGCCAAAGTAAAAAAGCGCAAGGATCTGTAAAGGATCCCTGCGCCGAATGGCACGAGCGGATTATTTTTGCCGCATCATTTTGACGACGCGCGGGCCGACCAGCATGCCCAGCAGCAGGCAGATGACCATCTCCGGCAGCATGTAGGAAACGTTATAGGTGATGCTGCCCCACAGCGGGGTACCCCATACGATCACGCCGGAAAGCACGCTGCATACCAGGCGGCCCACCAGGGCGATCACCATGGCCACGTACAGGCCCCAGGTTTTGTTCCAGTTTTTGGCCAGGCCGGTGAGTCCCAGGGCGGTAAAGGCCAGGATATAATCCAGCAGCAGGCCCATGAAGCCCGCGGCTTCCGCGCCCTGGACGATCTGCAGCAGCGAGTAGGCAAAGCCCACCAGCAATCCGGGCACCAAGCCATAGGCCGCGCCGAAGAGCATTACGGGCAGCATGCTGCCCGGGGTCACCGCGCCGCCGCCGGCCATGCGGAAGAAGCGGATATAGCTGAGCACAAAGGACAGCGCCAGCGCCATGGCCGCATGGGCCAGCATCCGGGTGGTCCACTTCACCTTTTTGCGGGAAAGCACCAGCAGCACAATGCCCAGCGCCAGCAGCGCGCCAAAGGCGATCCATTCCCACACGCCGGCCTTGGCCAGCTTGCCAAAGGGATTGCTGATCCATTCAAAAAAGGGCTCTTTCGCCTCTTCCACCGCCTCCGCGGCCTCCTCCGCCAACGCGGAACCAAGCAACCATTCCATTTCTTCCGTACCTCCTTTTTTCCCGCAAAACAAAACCCGCACGCATGCGTGCGGGAAACGGGCGCGAAGAAAGCCTTCGCCTGTCCGCTTCCCTACGGTAGGATGATCTACACAGGTTCAAGGGGACCGGCGTTTTCCGCCATCTCAGCCGCTTTGCGACGCCCCCAGCGGGTACGCATTGCATTATAGCACAAAACCAGTATATGTCAAGGAGAGAACCATGCCGCACCATTTTTTCGCCTACATGAACCGCATGAAATACATCCGCCGGTGGGGGCTGATGCGCAACACCAAGATCGAAAACGATATGGAGCACGCCTTCCAGACCGCCATGATCGCCCATGCCATCGCGCTGCTGGGCAACGCCCGGTATGAGCGCGGCTACGACGCGGCGCACATCGCCGTGCTGGCCATGTATCACGACGCCAGCGAGGTGATCACCGGCGATCTGCCCACCCCCATCAAGCACAACAACCCCGCCATCAAAAAGGAATACCGAAAGCTGGAGTCCATCGCCCAGAAGCGGCTGCTGACCCTGCTGCCCGCCGATATCATGCCCGATTACGAGCCGCTGATCGAGCCCGACGAGGGCACCGCGGACTGGCGCGTGGTCAAGGCCGCCGACAAGATCAGCGCCTACATCAAGTGCATCGAGGAGCGCAGCGCCGGCAACCGGGAATTCTGCCAGGCCGAGGAGACCACCCTGGCCTCCATCCGCGCCATCGATCTGCCCGAGGTGCAGGATTTTATGGATGAATTTGTGCCCGGCTTCGGCATGTCGCTGGACGAGATATCAAGGGGGTAACCGCATGAAAAATGCCTATTTTGCCGGCGGGTGCTTCTGGTGCATCACGCCCTTCTTTACCCGGCTGCCCGGGGTGGGCCCGGTGGTCAGCGGCTTTTCCGGCGGGGATGAGCCAAACCCCAGCTATGAGGATGTGAAGCATCAAAAAACCGGCCACCGGGAGACCATCAGCGTGGAATACGACCCGGAAAAGGTGTCCTTCGATACGCTGCTGGCGGTATTCCTCAAAAACGTGGATCCCTTCGACGGCGGCGGGCAGTTCATCGACCGGGGGCACAGCTATACCCTGGCGGTGTATTATCAGGATGAAGGAGAGCTTTCCGCCGCCCGGGCGCAGCTGAGCGCATTGGAAAAGGAAGCCGGGAAGACGCCCCAGGTGGCGCTGGAGCCCTTCAAGACCTTCTGGCCCGCGGGCGAGGAGCACCAGTATTTTTATCTGCGCCAGCCCGAGGCCTTTGAACGGGAAATGGAAGAATCCGGCAGGAGGGACCGCAATGAATTATGATCTTTTGTGCCGCCAGGTGAAGGAACTCATCGCGGAGGAGCCCTGGTATGTGCCGCTGCTGTCCAACGCATCGGCGCTGATCTATGACGCGCTGCCCGATCTCAACTGGGCGGGCTTTTATCTGATGCGGGAAGGCGCGCTGGTGCTGGGGCCCTTCCAGGGCAAGCTGGCCTGCATCCACATTCCCCTGGGCAAGGGCGTTTGCGGCACCGCCGCCCAATTGGACCAAACCCAGCGGGTGGAGGACGTGCACGCCTTCCCGGGCCACATCGCCTGCGACAGCGCCAGCAACTCCGAGATCGTGATCCCCCTGCACGCTGCGGGCCGGGTCATCGGCGTACTGGATATCGACAGCCCGCTCCTGGCCCGGTTCACGGAGGCGGATCAGCAGGGGCTGGAGCGGCTGGCCCAGGCGCTGGAAGCGGGCCTGCGGCTGTGATCGATTTTCATTTTCCGCAGTCCAACGAATTATTTTGCGCTTTCATTTGACGGATTGGCCGCTGTGTGCTATAATTTTACAGTTAAATCGATATTATGGAGGGATTTTCATGTCCGGTCATTCCAAATGGCATAATATTCAGGCGAAAAAGGGCAAGGCGGACGCCGCGCGCGGCAAGATTTTTACCAAGATCGGCCGTGAGATCGCCATCGCTGTGCGCGAGGGCGGCGCGAACCCGGAGAGCAACGGCAAGCTGCGCGACGTGATCGCCAAGGCCAAGGCCAACAACATGCCCAACGATAACATTCAGCGCTCCATCAAGAAGGCCGCCGGCGAAGGCAGCGGCCTGACCTATGAAGAGATCACCTATGAAGGCTATGCCCCCGGCGGCGTGGCCATCATCTGCAACATCGTGACCGATAACCGCAACCGCACCAGCGCCGACGTGCGCCACATCTTTGATAAAAACGGCGGCAGCCTGGGCACCCCCGGCAGCGTGTCCTATATGTTTGATAACAAGGGCGAGATCGTGGTGGAGCGCGAGCCCGGCATGGACGAGGACGAGATCATGATGATGGCGCTGGACGCCGGCGCCGAGGACGTGAAGGTCTCCGACGATGTGTTTGAGATCTACACCGCGCCCAACGATTTCTCCGCCGTGCGCGAGGCACTGGAGCAGCAGGGTCTCTCCTTCCTGAGCGCCGATAAAAAGATGATCCCGCAGAACTACGTGACCATCACTGACGAGGACACCATCAACAAGATCAACAAGCTCCTGGATATGCTGGATGATAACGACGACGTGGCCGACGTGTACCACAACGCCGATCTGCCCGAAGAGGAAGAAGAGGAGTAATCCGGCGAATTATCCTGATGCGTGCGAAGGGGATCCCCTTCGCGCGCTTTTTATGAGGTTTGTATGTCGTATTTTTCCATCGTGATCCCCTATGTGCTGTGGATGCTGGTATATATCCTGGTGGGCTTCGTCTGCACCAGGCTGGGCTGGACCGAAACCAGCCATGCCCGGTCCATCTCCGGCCTGCTGGTGTATATTTTTGCCCCGGTCATGTTCTTCGGCGCCTTCCAGCGCATGACCTACGACCCGGCGGATTTTCGGTCCATCGCGCTGTTCTTCCTGGTTACGCTGCTGATCCAGGCGCTGGTCATCGCTCTTTTGTGTCTGCTGCTGCGCAGAAAATTCAGCGACGCGCGCTGCCGCTTTCTCAGCTTCACCACGGTGCTGGGCAACGTGGGCTTTCTGGGGCTGCCGCTGGTGACGGCGCTGTTTCCGGATCAGCCCATCGTGGCCTGCTACAGCACGGCATACGTGCTGAGCATGAACCTGGTGGTGTTCACCCTGGGCGTGTACCTGATCACCCTGGACCGGCACTATATATCGCTGAAGGCCGCCATCCTGAACCCCACCACGCTGACCATCCTGTTTACCCTGCCCTTTTACCTGCTGGATATCCATCTGCCCGCAGCGATCCTGGATAACCTGGCGCCGCTGGGCAAGGTCACCACGCCGCTGTGCATGATCGTGCTGGGCATGCGCCTGGCCTCCGCCGATCTGAAGGCGCTGTTCACCCGGCCCTACGCCTATATCGGCAGCCTGCTCAAGCTGGTGGCGTACCCGCTGGCGGCCTATGGGCTGGTCTATTTTATCCCCGGCCTGGATGCCACCTTCAAGGCCTGCGTGCTGGTGCTCAGCGCCGTGCCCTCCGCCGCTATCGTGCTCTCTCTGGCCGAGCTGCACCGCTGCGAGCAGGAGAACGCCGCCAGCACCCTGCTGGTCAGCTCCATCCTCTGCGCCGTCACCATCCCGCTGGTGCTCCTGATATTGTGATACCAGGCCTCACCACGGGGAAGCCGTCCATTGCCGCCTGAAGCGAATCCGCTTTCGGCGGTTTTTTCTGTTTAAGGTAGTTTTAAGGTCCGTATGGATAATGGGGAGCGTCAGAAAGGAGGAATTCCCATGAAACGCATGTTTTTGATTGCCCTGGCCTGCACGCTGTGCCTGGCCCTTCCGGCCTGGGCTGACACGCTGAACGGCGGCGGCAGCCTGACCGGCGGGACCTATACGGCCGCAGGCGATGACGAGAGCGCCGTTGACGTATCCGGCACAGCGCAGGCTTCCCTGACCGGCGCAGCGATCCAAAAGACCGACGGCAAGGCCTCCAGCGCCGACGCGGCCAGCTTCCGGGGCGTGAACGCCGCGGTGCGGGTATACGACAGCGCGGAGCTGACGCTGACCGATTCGGCCATCGAAGCCAGCGCGCCCAACGCCACCGGCGTATTCGCCTATGATCATGGCGTGATCCATATCAGCGATTGCACGGTGAACGTCACCGGCGGCGGCGCGGGCGGCGTGCAGGTGGCCGGCGGCGGCACGCTGATCGGCGAAAACCTCACCGTTACCAGCGCCAGCAAGGCCGCCATCCGCTCCGACCGCGGCGGCGGCACGCTGATCCTGACCGGCGGCAGCTATACCTCCACGGGCAGAAACGGCTGCCCTGCCATATACAGCACGGCGGATATCGCGGTGAGCGACGCGGTCTGCATCTCGGAGCAAAGCCGGGCGGTGATCATCGAGGGCAAAAACACCGTAACGCTGACGGACTGCACGCTGACCGGCAACGATCAATCCACCAAGGAGGGCAGCGTGCGCGCCAATGTGCTGCTGTACCAGAGCGCCTCGGGCGACGCCAAGGAGGGCACCAGCGTGTTTACCATGGAGGGCGGCGAGATGACCGCCAAAAGCGGCGCCATGTTCTACTGCACCAACACCGCCAGCGTGATCAATCTGAAGGAAGCGCAGCTGAATTTGTCCGATACCGGCGATCTGCTGATCGTGGCTGCGGGCCGCTGGGGCAAGGAGAACCGCAACGGCGGCAATTGCACCCTGAACGCGGAGAACCAGGCGCTGGCCGGCCAGGTGACCGTGGACGCGGTTTCCGCATTGCAGATGAACCTGAGCGCATCCGCCTTCACCGGCGCAATCACCGGCGAGGGGCAGATCAGCCTGACCCTGGATGAAAACAGCGCTTGGACGCTCACCGGCGACAGCGTGCTGACGGCCTTCGAGGGCAATCCGGACCAGATCAACGCCAACGGCTACAGCCTGTATGTGGGCGGCGTAAAAATCCTGTAACAGCTTTGCGTTGCTCCAGGTTTAATGACGCTTTCCCTCCCCTTTATCCCATAAAAAAACGCCGCTCTCCGATTATCGGAGGGCGGCGATGCTTATGGGGGCAGGGGCATCAGAAGCGCAGCTTTTCCTCGATGAAGGCGCGCAGATCGGATACCTTGACGCGCTGCTGCTGCATGGTATCGCGGTCACGGATGGTGACGGTGCCGTCGGCCTCGGTATCAAAATCGACGGTGATGCAGAAGGGCGTGCCGATCTCATCCTGGCGGCGGTAGCGCTTGCCGATGGAGCCGGTCTCATCATACTCCACCATAAAGTATTTGCTGAGCTCGGCGTGGATCTCGCTGGCCAGGCCACCCAGCTTGTTCTTCTGCAGGGGCAGTACGGCGGCCTTGAAGGGCGCCAGGGCGGGATGCAGGTGCAGCACGGTGCGCACGTCGCCGCCCTCCAGCTCCTCCTCGTCGTAGGCGTTGCACAGGAAGGCCAGCACGCTGCGCTCCACGCCCAGGGAGGGCTCGATGCAGTAGGGCACGTACTTTTCGCCCGTGGTGGGATCCAGGTATTCCATGCTCTTGCCGCTGTGGTTCTGGTGCTGGGTCAGATCGTAATCGGTGCGGTCGGCCACGCCCCACAGCTCGCCCCAGCCGAAGGGGAACAGGAACTCAAAGTCCGTGGTGGCCTTGCTGTAGAAGGCCAGCTTTTCGGGCTCGTGATCGCGCAGGCGCAGGTTTTCTTCCTTGATGCCCAGGGACAGCAGCCACTCCTTGCAGAAGTTGCGCCAGTAATCGAACCATTCCAGGTCGGTGCCGGGCTTGCAGAAGAACTCCAGCTCCATCTGCTCGAACTCGCGCACGCGGAAGATGAAGTTGCCGGGGGTGATCTCATTGCGGAAGGATTTGCCGATCTGGCCGATGCCCGCGGGGATCTTTTTGCGGGTGGCGCGCATCACGTTCTGAAAGTTGACAAAGATACCCTGGGCGGTCTCGGGGCGCAGGTACAGTTCGCTGGCGCTGCTCTCGTTGACGCCCTGGAAGGTTTTGAACATCAGGTTGAACTGCCTGATGCCGGTAAAATCCTTTTTGCCGCACACCGGGCATTTGATATCGTGGCTGGCGATGTAATCCTCCAGCTCCTGGTTGCTCCAGCCGTCGCCGGTCTCGGCGCCGCCCGTAAACTTTTCGATCAGCTGATCGGCGCGGAAGCGGGCCTTGCAGGCCTTGCAGTCCATCAGCGGGTCGTTGAAGCCGCCCACGTGGCCGCTGGCTACCCAAACCTCGCGGTTCATCAGGATGCCGGCGTCCAGACCCACGTTGTATTTGCTCTCCTGGACGAACTTTTGCCACCAGGCTTTTTTAACGTTGTTTTTGAATTCCACGCCCAGGGGGCCGTAGTCCCAGGCGTTGGCCAGGCCGCCGTAAATCTCGGAGCCGGGATAGATAAAGCCGCGGGATTTGCACAGCGCGACCAGCTTGTCCATGGTAAGATTGCCCATACGTGATCCCTCCCATTAAATACATGCTTTCCTATCATACCCATGTTTGCCCGCGTTGTCAAGAAAAAGGGCGCTTTTTGCCATCAAAAAGTGCCGCCCTGCAATGGTGCGCAAGGAATGAGGACAGAAAAAGCATTGCCCTTCCATCGAATATGTGATAAAATATGAGAAGCATTGCGATGAAGGAGGCAGGGCTTTGATGCAAAAGGGGAGCGAATGGCTGCAGCGGTGGGTTCCAAAGTATGCGTGGATCCCCATGGCGGCCTGGTTTACGCTCAATTGCCTGGCCTTCTGGGGCGCGCGGTGGATCACCCCGGAGGACGCGTACCGCAATCTGGCGCTCCCCATCGACCACCAGCTTCCCATGGTTCCGGCCTTTATCGTGATCTATGTGCTGGCCTTCGTTTCCTGGTTTGTGGGCTACGCGCTGATCTGCCGGGAAGGGCCGGAGGGCGTGGGCATCCTGCTCGCCGAGATGCTGGCCAAGGTAATTTGCTTCGCTATTTTTATCATCCTGCCCACCAAGATGGATAAGCCGCCCGTGGAGGGGCACGACATATTCAGCTGGATGTGCCGGGTGGTGTTCTCCTTTGATGAACCCAACGTCCTTTTCCCCTCCATCCATTGCCTGGAAAACTGGATGATCTGGCGCGGCATGTTCGGCTGCAGGCATATTTCCAGGGCGGTCAAGGGCGGCTTTTTCGTCTATGCGCTGCTGGTGTTTGCCTCCACCCTGCTGCTCAAGCAGCATGTGATCGTGGATATCCCCGCCGCCATCGTGGTGGGAGAGATCGCCCTGTGGGCCGGCAAAAAGCTGCGCCTGGGGCAGCGCTACGCCGCCTGGCTGCATGCCCGGGAGGTGACGGCATGAAGAAAAAGCCAAAGTGGCTGGCGCCGGTGGCCTTCCTGCTGCTGGTGGTTATTACGGTTTTTGTGGTCAGCCAGCAGAGCAAGACCTTTACGGCGGAGGGCTTCCTGGATTATGTGAGCTCGGTGAGCCCCTGGGCGCTGGCCTGCGCCGTCGTTTGCATGCTGGGCTACATCCTGTGCGAGGGGCTGGCGCTGCTGGTGATCTGCCGGGCGCTGGGCTACGGGCGCGGGCTGCAGCGCGGGCTGATCTATTCCGCGGCGGATATCTATTTTTCGTCCATTACGCCCTCGGCCACCGGCGGTCAGCCGGCCTCCGCGCTGTTTATGATCGGCGACGGCATCCCGGCGGCGGTCACCACGGTGGTGCTGCTGCTGAACCTGGTGTTTTATACCCTGTCGATCTTTGCGGTCATGCTGATCGGCCTGGTGTTTTATCCCGGGGCTTTCGGCCTGTTCAGCACCCCGGCCCATATGATGATGGTGGCTGGCATCGTATTTCAGGCCATCCTGATCGTGGGGCTTTTGCTGCTGATCTTCAGCCAGAAGATCTTCCTGCGCATCGTGGATCTTTTCCTGCACCTGGGGCAGAAGCTGCACCTGGTCAAGTCCGCCGAGAAGCGCCGGGAAAAGCTGCTGGAAATGGAAACCGATTATCGTGCCAGCGCCGGCGTGGTGCATCAGCACATCCCGGCCATGCTGGCGGCCCTGGGGCTGAACGTGCTGCAGCGCGTATTTATCGTGCTGGTGCCCGCGGTGCTGTATGCGGGCAGCGGTCATCCCCTGGGGGAGATGGGAAAGATCTTCGCCATCCAATCCTGGGTGCTGATGGGTTCCAGCGCCATGCCCATGCCCGGCGCGGTGGGCGTTGCCGACTATCTTTTCCTGGATGGGTACGGCACGCTGATGCCCGATCCCGTCAATATGGAGCTGCTTTCCCGTACAATTTCCTTTTACAGCTGCGTACTGATCTGCGCGGTGGTGCTCCTGGTGGCCTTCGCGCGCAAAAGACATCAAGGAAGTGAAGCTGGATGATCGGATACTTTAATTACACGGTATGGCTGACCTATATTTCCCTGGTCTCCGCCGTGGTGGGCATTTTCGTATCCCAGGCCGGGAATGGTCATCCCTATATCGCGGCCATCTTCCTGCTGCTCAGCGGGCTGTGCGACGCCTTTGACGGCATCGTGGCCCGCACCAAGAAGGACCGCACCGAGCTCGAAAAGCAATATGGCATCCAGATCGATTCCCTGTCCGATCTGGTGGCCTTCGGCGTGCTGCCCGCCTGCATCGGCGCGGCGCTGTACAAATCCTCCCTGCTGACCGAGCCCACGCCGGAGGCCCAGCTGATCGCCAGCGTGCCCTATCCGGTGTTTGTGGCGGTGTTTGTGGTGTATATCCTGGCGGCGCTGATCCGCCTGGCCTACTTCAACGTTACGGCGGAGGAGAGCATCGGCCAGACGGTCAAGATCTATACCGGCCTGCCCGTGACCTCCGCCGCCCTGATCTTCCCCGCCTTCCTGCTGCTCCGGCACCTGATGGGCCGGGATATCGCCGTGTTCTATTACGGCGTGATGCTGCTGGTGGCCGGGCTGTTCGTCAGCCGGTTCAGCATCCGCAAGCCGGGCCTGAAGGGCGTATTGATGATGGTGGCCTTCGGCGTGCTGGAATTTATCCTGATCCTGGTGGTAAAATATTATGGCGCCCGCGCCTTCTGAGAGCGCTCTGCTGCGCTTTCTATACGGCACGGCCTGCGGACGGCTGCTGCTGCGGCCGCTGATCTCCCGCCCCGTATCCAAAGCGGCCGGGCGGTTTATGGACAGCCGCCTTTCCCGGCGCATCATCCCGGGCTTCATCCGCAAAAACGGCATCGATATGGCCGATTACGAGCCGGCGGAATACCGCAGCTTCAATGAATTTTTTACCCGCCGCGTCCTGCCGGAAAAGCGGCCCGTCGATTGCGCGCCGGATCACCTGACGGCGCCCTGCGACGGGCGGCTCAGCGTATACGCCATCGGGGAGGACAGCGCGTTTCCCATCAAAAACAGCCGCTACGATGTATCCGCCCTGCTGGGCGGCGATGCGCGGGCGGCGGATTTTCAGGGCGGTATTTGCCTGGTGTTCCGCTTGGCGGTGGATGATTACCACCGCTATCATTATCTGGATGACGGAACAAAGGGAGAGAATCATTTTATCCCCGGGGTGCTGCATACCGTGCGGCCCATCGCCCTCAGCCATACCGATGTGTTCCACCGGAACTGCCGGGAATATACTTTGATGGAAACAAAGCACTTCGGCACGGTGGCGCAGATCGAGGTGGGAGCCATGCTGGTGGGCAAGATCAGCAATCATATGCAGGCCGGGGCCTTCAGCAGGGGCGAGGAGAAGGGCTGCTTCCTCTACGGCGGCTCCACCATCGTTTTGCTGCTGCAAAAGGACAGGGCCCGCATCGACGACCGCTTCTGGCAGGCCACCGCCCGGGATCAGGAGACCCGGGTGCGCCTGGGCGAAAAAATCGGCATCGCGCCGTAAAGGAGGAGCTAATGCGCAAATGGCTTAACTGGCTGGAGCGGAAGCTGTATCGCTTCAATATCCCGCCGATCATGAAGTATATCGTATTCGCCATGGGCGGCGTGTTTGTGCTGGATCTGATGCTGAGCATGACCACCGCCTACACCACCCGCCTGAACCTGACCGCGTACCTGGTGCTGGATATCAGCAGCGTGCTGCAGGGGCAGGTATGGCGGCTGATCACCTGGCTGTTTGTTCCCCAGCAGGATAACCTTTTATGGATGCTGCTCAGCCTCTATTTTTATTATATGATCGGCACCACGCTGGAAAACCGCTGGGGCGCGCGCCGGTTCCTGATCTATTACGTGATCGGCGCGCTGGCCAATATAGCCGGGGCCTTCATCGCCCACGCCATCACGGGCTACGGCTACGGCGTCAACACCTACCTGTATTATTCGCTGTTCCTGGCCTTTGCCGCCCTGTACCCGGATATGCAGTTCATGCTGTTCTTCTTCCTGCCGGTCAAGGCCAAATGGCTGGCCGCCCTCGATCTGGTGTATTTCCTGCTGGCCATCATCACCGGCGGTACCAGCCTGCGCATGGCGGCCCTCGCCTCCCTGGTCAACGTGGCCCTGTTCTTCGGCGAGGATATCTACCAGCTGGGCCGCCGCGCCTACTTCCAGTGGCAGCGCAATAAGCAGTGGAGGCAGTGAGAGGAAAATTGGAATTTGACGGGGAAGGGGTACGAACGAGGGCGTTCCTTCTTGGAGCCCAAGAAGGAACCGAAGAAGGCTGCGTTTGTCGCCGTAAATGCTGCTGGATA
>CADAHU010000042.1 GCA_902787835.1 uncultured Eubacteriales bacterium | reverse complement strand
AGCAGCGCGGCCTTTTCGGACAGGCCGCGGGAATGGGAGTTGACAAAGATCCGGCATTTGTTGCGGCTGTTGCGGGCCTCCTGGATCAGGTTGAGGGCGGCGGAATTGCCGTCGAAGGCCAGCAGCACGGAGGGATAGCGCCTGAAAACCTCGTAGGAAAAGCTCTTGTACAGCCCCATGCCGGAGCTTTCGATGGACACCAGGATCCCGACGCCCGACGCCTGCAGCCGCGCCCTTTCCTGCCGCGTGATCTGGCTGGGCACGATGGCAAACACGCGGAATGCGCCGGCGGCCTGACGCACAAGATACCCTTCCTGGGCGGAGAGGGTATGGCCCACCACAAAGAAGACCCGGCTGGGATCGGCCCCGGCCAGCAGACCATCGATGAAATTGCGGTCCTCGGGCCGCATCTGGGTGCGCCGTCCGCTGCTGTTAAAGCTGCCGCCGGCCACCACAATGGGCGTCATGCCCTCGGGCAGCGATGCCAGCTGGCCCTGCAGGCTTTCCTCCGCGCCGATGCGGCCGCTGCTTTGCCACAGCTTGCGCCGGGGCGATTGGGCGGCCTCCATCCTGCGCAGGTAATACTGCTCCGCGTCCCCGCCGGGGCAGGCGGCCAGGAAAGCCCGGCGTTTTTCCTCAAATACCCGCAGGCTTTCCGACAGGATATCGTCCTCCGCCTGCCGCATGCGGCACAATTCCGGAAAGGTGAGCCCCAGCAGCTTTTCCAGGCTCAGCTCCTCGTCGATGGAATTGGTGCCGTAAAGCGCGCCGCCGTCGGTGCCCTGCACGCAGCGGATGCCCGCCTGCAGGTACTGGCGCAGCGGGTGGCGGCTCATATGGCTCAGGTTGTTGAGCCGCACGTTGGAGGTGATCTGGAACTCCAGCGTAACGCCGTACCGGCGCATATCCTCCAGCAGCTTTTTCCCCTTGGCGCTGCGCAGATCGCAGGTATACAGGCCATGGCCCACCCGCAGGGGCGGCATGGGCTGGCCGGGAGAGAGGGACTCCGCCACGCAGCGGATGCTATTGGCCACGTTGTCCCGCAGGGAGTCGTTCTCGCCCGCGTGGATGCGGATCACAAACCCGGGATGCTCCCCGGCGATCTCCACCAGCTCGTGGATCACGCCGCGCATCTCCAGGATATCGTTGATCTCCTCGCCGATGATATCGCTGCCCGCCACGTAGGGATCGCCCGCCACCACCCGGAGGCAACGCAGGTTATCGGCCAGGTAATCGTCAGGCACCAATTGATCCTTGATGATGGTCAGGGGGATGCGGCGGATGCCGGCCAGGAAGCGTAGCAGCACGCCGGTCTCCCGGGTGACGGTGGGCATGATCTCATGGATCTGCCGCAGCTTGTCGGGGAACTCCTGGCGCTTGAGCAAGGCGGTATCGGTGATCTCCGCGTACTGAATGCCGTGCCTTTGATACTCCCGGGCGATCCACAGCAGCAGATCCTGGTAGAGGGTGTTGTGGCTGTACCGGGGATCCTCCCGGTCCCGGAGGATGCGGGCGGCGTAGGCGCGCACCTCCCGGTCCGGGATGCCCTCGATGTTGACGCCGGTAAACTGCTCCCTGGCCTTTTGGGCCTTGGTGAACACATAGCGGTACAGATACACCTTTTCCAGGTTTTCAAAAACGGCCTGGCCGTCCTTGGGAATGGTCAGGGAGTTGCGGATCCGGTCGATGTTGTCCGCCGCGGCGGGCAGGTTGCCCAGGATCAGATCGGCAAAGTTGATCAGGGTATAATCGTCGATCCTGCGCTCCCGGCGGTACCCCGTCAGCGGCAGGGAGGCAAGCTCCGCCTCCGCCACCCGCCGCCGGGCCTCCAGCCCCTCCAGCTGGGAGGGGGTGCAGCTGAGGCCCAGCTTTTTGATGTAATAATAGGGATATCCGATCTGGTGCATGATCCCCAGGGCGATCAGCGCGTCCGGGGGCAGGTTGCCGTTCATATGGGTGTGCAGATCGGTTCGGAATTTGCATTCGCTGCGGATGTAGGTTTTTACGATGGTCTTTTCCACGCCCAGCCGGTAATCCTTGGTCTGGCTCATCAGCGTTTTGGAGATGGCGGGGATCGATGCCTTCAGCTCCACCCGGCCGTCGGGATAGATGTTGGCGATCTTGGTGTTCCCCAGCCGCAGGATGTACACCCTGCGGTTGTCCCCGTCAAAATAGCAGGGGATCTCGTCCCGGATCACCTTCAGCCCGTTTTCGTCCAGGCCGGTCTCCAGGCCGCACAGCCGGGCCAGGTTGGTGATCAGGTTCCCCGTATGGTGGTTGGGCGTGCGCATCACGTAAAACAGCCGCTCGCCCTCCATATACAGCTCCACCGCCATATCCTTTTCCCGATCCAGGTAAAACCGCTGAAAGTAAATCATGGCGCTTCAACCTCTTTCTCTTGTTCCGCCAGAGATTCCCGGCAGATCAGCTGCGTATCGATGCGGACGTGCACGTCGGGCGTTTCGGGGGAGGCGATCTTTTCCAGCAGCAGCCGGATGGATAATTCCCCCATGTGCCGCTTGGAGATCTGCACCGAGGAAAGGGCGGGGGTGATCACCTGGGAGAGCAGCGTGTTGTCCACGGCGATGATCTGCACGTCCTGTGGGATGCGCACGCCGCGGCGCAGCAGGGAGCGCATGCAGCCGATGGCGATCACGTCGTTATCGGCAAAGAGCGCTTTGGGGAGGGACCGGTTTTTTGACAGCCAGGCGTCCATATCCTTTTCGGCCTGGTTCAGATCGGGCGTAATGCTGAAAACCAGGCGCTCTTCCCTGCTGAGCCCCAGGCTTTCCACCGCCTCGCTGTATCCGATGGCCCGGGCGGCAAAATTGCCAGTCTCCTGGCTGGACTGCAGGTAGCCCACCTCGCCCGCCCGCGCCAGCCGGGATACCGCCTGCCAGGCCAATTTCCGGTTGTTCATGGAAACGGAGGTATGGGGAATATAGGAATAATCGGTATCCAGCACCACGACGGGAAGGACGACGCGCTCCAGCAGCGCGATTTCCCGCCGGGTCATCTCCGTGGCGATCACGATGATGCCGGCGTACTCTGCCTGAAAATCGGTTTCCAGCAGCTCCGCGTACTGCGCGGCGTTCACCGCGGTGAGCACCAGGGAATAGCCAGCGCTGCGGGCCGCATATTCGATGGCGTCGATGACGCTCTCCACAAAGCCTTCGTTATTATCGGTCAGCATGGCGCTGCGGTAATGCTTCAGCAGGCAGATGCGCCGGTTCTCCGCGCCGGGGACGGGAAGCTGCGCGGGCGGATGGGCCGCCTGGCTGTAGGGCAAATAATCGTAGCCGTGCTCCTCCAGCAGCAGCTGGATCCTGCGGCGCACCGCGGCGCTGACCCCCGGCTTGCCCTGCCGGACGATGGATACGGTGGCTGCCGATACGCCCGCCTGGGCCGCCAGCTCCTTCAGTTTCATGGCACACACTTTCCTTTGCGTTGATCTATGGAGCATTGTATCATAAGCGGAAGGGCATTGGATGACAAAACTTTGAACAGTGCATGACAAATTTAGTAAAATAAAGCCCTGCGAAGCCGACGCGCCCGATTGACAAACGGGGAATGATTTATATAATGGAATATAGGGAAACGAATTGGACAAAGAAAACTAAAATTTACTAAATTTATGCGATATCCCGAAAGGGTTATAAAGCAAAAAAAGAGGAGGAAAAACGGAAATGAAGAAACTGCTTGCGTTGGTCCTGGCCCTCGTCCTCACGGCGGCTGCGGCATCCTTTGCCCTGGCCGAGGAGGAAACCATCCGCGTGTACACCCATATGGGCGCGCAGATCGAAGCCATCAAGGACGCCTTTGAAGCCGCGAACCCCGGCGTAAAGGTGATCGTGGACAACTGCCCCTACGAATCCCTGAACGATCAGTACGAGGTGCTGCTCTCTTCCAAATCCGATGAGTACGACGTGATCATCGTGGACGGCCCCAACACCGCCGCTTACGTGAGCCGCGGCTATCTGGCCCCCCTGACCGATTATTTCACCACGGAAGAAATCGGCGCTTTCTCCGAAGCGCTGGTCAAGCAGGGCACCGTGAACGGCACCTTCTACAGCGCGCCCATGGGCGACAGCTGCACCATCCTGTATTACAACAAGGCGCTGCTGGCGGAATCCGGCGTGGAATTCGATTTCAGCCAGTTTGACGGCGTCAATTCCCGCCTGACCTGGACCGGCCTGATCGACCTGGCCACCCAGGTGACCAAGGCCCTGGATCCCGACGGCAGCCGCGGCATCCTGTTCCCCATCGCCTTCGGCCAGGTGAGCGAAGTGTACATGATGAACACCCTGCCCAACAGCCTGGGCGGCGCCAACATCAGCGAGGACGGCCTGAAGGTGTCCGGCGTGATTGACAGCGACGCCTGGATGGAAGCGCTGAGGTTCTATCAGGATAACGTGAACGCTGGCATCTTTGACCGGGGCCTGGGCGCCTTTGAGGGCTACGGCAACTTCTACGCCGGCAAGATCCCCTTCATCGTGATGACCACCGACTCCTACAACTACGCCCTGGCCGGCGGCATGAAGCCCGAGGATATCGGCTTCACCTACCTGCCCGCCTTTGAAGGCCACGAGGATCAGGTGGCCACCGCCTGCGGCAACTGGACCGCCGCCGTGAGCGCCTTCTCCAACCATAAGGAAACCGCCGGCCGGTTCGTCAACTGGATCACCTACGGCGAGGGCAACGACCTGTTCCTCAAGCAGGAATCCATGGTGCCCAACATGCCCTCCCGCTTCACCGAGGAGCTGTATGAGGTCAACCCCGCGCTGGTGATCGCCGCGGCGGAATCCGGCGTTACCTCCGTGCCCCGCGCCGTCACCCCCGGCTTCAACGAGTACTGCGCGGTGCTGAACGCCATGTGGGAAGACATCCGCAACGGCGCTGACATTGAGGACAGCGTGGCGGACGCCGTGGCGCAGCTGGACAGCGCGCTGGAATACTACGCTGACTGATTCGCACTGAAAACATGGCAGGGAGCCCGCCCGGACTCCCTGCCATTCTTGCACCAAGGAGGCAACCATGCAGCAGCGAACCATCCGGGATAAGCGCGACCGTTTTTTGCCGTACCTGCTTCTTCTGCCGGTGCTGGCCTTCGCGGCGGTGTTCAAGCTGTATCCCATCTTTTATTCCGCGATCTCCGGGTTCCATTACAAGGGGAACTGGTCCCTGCGCACGTATCAGCTGCTGTTTCAGGACAGCGTGTTCATCAATTCCCTGCTCGTCACCATCCGGATGAACCTGATCATGACGCCGCTGCAGATCGTGCTCTCCCTGATCCTGGCGCTGATGGTGAACAACACCATGAAGGGCATCGGCGCGTTCCGCAGCGTCTTTTATCTGCCGGTCACCATCTCCATGCCGGTGGCCGCCATCTGCTTCAGCATGATCCTGAGCTACAACAACGGCGTGGCCAACACCATGCTGAACGCCATCGGCATCGGCACCCAGGGCTTTTTCAACGATAAAGGACAGGCCATGGCCTGCGTCATCCTGCTGTGCACCTGGAAGGGCTGCGGGTACTGGATGATGTTTTTCCTGGCCGGCCTCAAGGGGATCGACGAAGCGCTGTACGAGGCCGCCCGGGTGGACGGGGCGGGCTACTTCAGCACGCTGTTCCACATCACGCTGCCCCTGCTGCGCAGGACCAGCCTGTTCGTCATGGTGGCCGATACCTCCATCAATCTGCTGCTCTTCGCCCCCATGAAGCTGATCACCGACGGCGGCCCCCGCGGCACCACGGATGTGCTGATGTACGAGGCCTACCGCCAGGCCTTCAAATACGGCAATTACAATAAGGGCTCGGCCATTACCAGCGTGCTCATCGTTTTTACGCTGCTGATCGTTATGATCCAGTTCAGGATGATGGCGGACAGGGATTGAGGTGAACAAATGACGCTTAAGAAAAATCTGACGCGGGCGCTGCTGGTGCTGGGGCTCCTGCTGATCTCTGTCATCGCGCTCTTCCCGATCCTCTATCCGCTGGTCTCCTCCTTCCGGACGGATCAGGAAATCTATCAGTACAACACCGTGTTTCAGCTCCACACCCTCTGGCCGGAGCACTGGACGGCGGAAGCCTACGGCGCGCTGTTCCGGGATTATCATTTTGAGCGCTTCTTCCTGAACACCTTCCTGGTGGTGGGCGTGATCCTGCCGGTATCGGTGATCATGTGCTCGGTGGCGGCCTACGCCTTCGCCTTTTATCACTTCCGCGGGCAAAAGCCGCTGTACGCCCTGCTGCTGCTCACCTTTATGGTGCCGGGAGAGGCCATCGCGCTGCCCCTCTATCAGCTGATCAACGGGCTGGGGCTGGTCAATACTTATTCTTCCCTGATATTGCCCTCCCTGGCCAACGGGCTAACGCTGTTTATGTACCGGCAGGCCTTCAAGGATGTGCCCATATCGCTGCTGGAGGCCTCCGACCTGGACGGCGCCAGCTGGTTTACCTGCTACTGGCATGTGGTGATGCCGCTGTGCGTGCCCACCACCATCGCCATGTGCCTGATGACCTTCGTAAACGAGTGGAACAATTATCTGTGGCCCCTGCTGGCCGCCAGAAAGGACGCGGTCAAGACCATTACGGTGGCGATCACGGCGTTTAAGGAGGAAAACGTGGTGCATTGGAATCTGATCTATTCCAGCTCCATGATTTCGGCGCTGATCCCCGTATTGCTCTTCCTGCCCTTCCAAAAGTACTTTGTGTCCGGCATTGCGTCCGGCAGCGTGAAAGGCTGATCCTTATGCTGAACGAAAAAGAAAGAATTGAACGGATGAACGCGCCGCTGGGCAAAATGCGCCTGGTGATCGATACCGATGCAAAAAACGAGGTGGACGACCAGTTTGCCATCGCCTGGGCGGCGGCCTCCCCCGAGCGCTTCCAGCTGGAGGCGCTGTATGCCGTGCCCTTTTCCCATGATTGCTTCCAAAGGCTGAACCAGGACGCGGCGCTGGCGGCGCAGGCAGGCTCGCTGAACGGGCATTCGGAAAGCCCGGCGGACGGCATGAACCAAAGCTATGATGAGATCGTCCGCATCCTGTCCCTGATGGGTTTGCCCACGGAGGGCCGGGTTTATCACGGCTCCCCGCGGTACCTGGCCAGCCGGAGAGAGCCCGTGGAGAGCGACGCGGCGCGGGATCTGGTCCGCCGCGGCATGGAAGGCCCGGAGCCGCTGTATGTGGCCGCCATCGGGGCGCTGACCAACATCGCCTCCGCCCTGCTGATGGAGCCGCGGCTTGCCGACCGCATCGTGCTGGTGTGGCTGGGGGGTCATATGCCCGCCTACGGCCACGGGATCGAATTCAACCTGATCCAGGATGTGTACGCCGCCCAGATCGTGCTGGAAAGCGGCGTGCCCATGATCTGGGTTCCCTGCAACAACGTGGCCTCCCATCTGACCGTATCGGAGGAGGAGCTGAAGGGCCGCCTGCTGGGCAAGGGGCCGGTGTGCGACGCGCTCTGCCGGACGGTGCTGGACGCCTTCCGGGAGCCGGCGGCGGAGATCGCCATGATGCAGCTGCTGCGCGGCTCCTCTCTGCGGGAAAACTGCGACCAGATGGAGGAATACCTGGCCGCCTTCCCCACGGAGCGCGTGGCCTGGAGCCGGATCATATGGGATATTTCCGCCATTGCCGCCCTGAAGAACCCCAACTGGACGCCCTCCAGGCTCATCCCCGCGCCCGTGCTGACCGATGATTTCCATTGGGCTCAGGCCGGGGAAGGACGGCATTTGATCCGCCAGGTCACCTATTGCTACCGCAATTTTATCTTCGGGGATCTGTTTGCATCCCTCGCCGGAAAATGATATGCTGTTACAGCGGAAAAGCGAAGGAGGCGACGGCCTGTGAACGTTGTAAACTTTGGCTCCCTGAATATTGATTATACCTTTCAGGTAAGCGAGATCGCGCGGCCCGGCCAGACGATCGATTCCCAGCACGTTACCTGCTTTCCCGGCGGGAAGGGGCTCAACCAGTCCATCGCCTTCGCCCGGGCGGGCGGGCGGATCTTCCACGCCGGCATGATCGGAAGGGACGGGCTTTTCCTGAAGGAGCTGCTGGAAAAGGACGGCGTGGACTGTACCTGCCTCAAGGTGCTGGAGGACGTGGGCACCGGCAAGGCCTTTATCCAGGTGGACAGGAACGGGCAGAACAGCATCGTGCTCAGCGGCGGGGCCAACAAGGCGATCACCGAGGCGCATATCCTGGCGGTGCTGAATCGCTTTTCCGCCGGGGATTGGCTGCTGACGCAAAATGAGATTTCCCACGTGGATCTGCTGATCGATCTGGCGGAAAAACGGGGCCTGCGGGTGATCTTCAATCCCTCGCCGATGAGCGACGCGGCGCTGCGCTGCCCGCTGGAGAAGGTTTCCCTTTTCCTGCTCAATGAGGATGAAGGCGCGCGGCTGACCGGCAAGGAGGACCCGCAGGGCATCCTGGCGGCCATGGCGGCGCTCTATCCCCGGGCCGAGGTGATCCTCACCCTGGGGGAAAAAGGCTCCCTGTGGTCCGATGGAAAGGAAACGATCTTCCAGGAGGCCATGCCCGCGGACGCGGTGGATACCACCGGAGCGGGAGATACGTATACCGGCTATGTGCTCGCCTGCCTGAGCCGCGGCGAGGGAATCCGGGCCAGCATGCGGAAGGCCGCCAGGGCCGCCGCCATCGCGGTGACCCGGAAGGGCGCGGCCTCCTCCATCCCCTGCCTGCGGGAGCTGGACCTTTAACAGGCAAAGGGGGAGCGAGGCACGCTTCTCTCTTGCGCTTAATCACCGCACTGTCCTGAAGACTATATAAATCTTCACTCTTCACTCTTCACACTTCACGCCAAGCGTTGAGAATGAGGAGTGAAGTTTTATATCGCCGGAAAGCCCCTTGTCCATTACGGTTTGTCTGCATTATATCAGAATATCACAAAAAGCCTTCCCCATTTCGGCAGGGAAGGCTTTGGGACGATATTCAATTTTGTGCCGAAAACCGGGTCAGGGCGTGATGCCGAGCCCCGCGGCCCAATCGATCAGCTCCTCCGCCGTCGTGCGGGCGGTAAAACGCTTGCCCTCCAGCCAGACCCCCGCGCCGGCTTGCTGCTCCAGGTGCTTCATGCTGCTGCCCAGGCCGCTGCTGCCGGAGGTGAAGAACACCGCCAGGGTTTTGTCGGTCAGATCCGCCTGCTCCACAAAATTGGTTACGATGCGCGGCACGTCGCCCCACCAGATGGGATAGCCGATGAAGAGGGTATCATAGCCCGTCAGGTCGGGCAGCTCGCCGGCGATGGCCGGGCGGCATTCGGGATCGTCGGTCTCAAGGGTGGTGCGGCTCTTGCTGTCGTTCCAGTCGAGATCGGCGGCGGTGTAGGGAACCTCGGGTACGATCTCATACAGATCGGCGCTCAGGCCCTCGGCCAGCTTTTCGGCCACGCCCTTGGTGGTGCCGGTGGCGGAAAAGTATACCACCAGGATATGGCTGGCGGGTTCGGCGGTATCTTCCTCAGCGAAGGCAAAGGGAAGGGCCGGCACGGCCAGCAGCAGGGCCATCAGGACAGCGATTGTCTTTTTCATGGCGTTGTTCTCCTCTTATTCCTGTTCGTTCCAGACTTCCTTGGCCAGCCGGAACACCGCCCAGCCCTTGGGCCAGCCCACGTACATGGTGGCGTGGGTGATGATGGCGGCGATCTCCGCCCGGGTGACGCCGTGGGCCTTGGCGTTCTGCAGGTGGTAAACCAGGGAAGAATCGGTGATGCCCGAGGCCATCAGCGATACCACGGTGATGATGCACTTGGTTTTCATATCGATGGCGTCCTCGTTCCATACCTCGCCAAACAGCACGTCGTCGTTGAGATGGGCAAACATGGGCGCAAACGCCCCCAGCTGCTGCCTGCCCGCGGTCTGTACGATTTTTTCCTTCATGATGCGTTCCTCCTTACAGATTCATCTTTCCGCAGTCGCCGATCTTCTCGCCCGTCACGAAGTATTCATACGTGGGGAACTCGAACAGCACGGGCTTGAATACGTGATAATCGATCTTATCCTTTTCGTTGAGCACGGCTTCATCGGCATAGGTGGCCAGGATCTTACAGACGAAATGATCAAAGCGCTCCAGCTCGTAGTTGCCGTCCACCTCGCATTCGATGGACACCCTGGCGTCGTCGATCAGCGGCGCGCCGTTTTCGCCCATCGTCCAGGCGAAGGCTTCGGATTTATCCACCTTATTGCCGCTGATGGTGCCCATTTTATCCGCCGTCTTCAGCCAGGAGGCGTCCACCACGTTGACGGACAGCTTTTTGTTTTCCCGGATGCCCTTGTTGATGTAGTGCGCCTGCACCAGGGAGACCATCAGATGGCTGTGGGCCATGATGCCCGCGTGGGCCACCAGCGTCCAGGTGGGCTTGCCCTCCGCCATGGCCCCCACCACGATCAGGGGCGAGGGATACAAGGCCAGGGTCGCGCCAATATTCTTTTTCATGGCTTTTCCTCCTTCCATTTACGCATGCCCGACGGGCCACACATGGCTGCCCAGGGGTGCGGCGGGCTTGTTCTGGGCCATCACGCCGGCCAGGGCATGGGGAACGTAGGGCGCCTCCAGAGAGGCGATCTCCTCCTCCGTCAGCTCCAGCGCCGTGGCCTTGTCCGCGCCCTCCATATGATGGAATTTGGTGGCGCCCACCACGGGGGCGGCCACCTTGGTCAGCAGCCAGGCCAGGGAGATTTCCGTCATGGATACGCCGCGCTTTTCGGCCAGCTCCGCCACGCGGCTGATGATCATGCCGTCCTGCTGGGCGGTGGCGTCGTACTTGAATTTGGCGTAGGCGTCCTTTTCCAGCCGCTCGGAGGTCTCGCCGGGCTTGCGGGCAAGGCGGCCCGCGGCCAGGGCGCTGTAGGGCGTCAGGGCGATGCCCTCCTGCCGGCAGTAGGGGACCATCTCCCGCTCCTCCTCCCGGAAGATCAGGTTATAGTGCCCCTGCACGGAGATGAACTTTGCTCAGCCCTCCTTTTCCGCCAGGGCGTTGGCCTGGGCCAGCTGCCAGGCAAAGCAGTTGGAGTCCAGCACATCCTCCATGGGCGTGTTCCAATCCCACATATGGTAAATATACAGATCCACATAGTCCATGCCCAGGTTTTTAAGGCTCTGGTTGATCATGGTTTCGATGTGCGTTTGGCCGGTGACGCCGTTTTCGATCTCCTGCGGGGTGCGGGGCAGGAATTTGGTGGCCACCACCACCTCGTCCCGGCGGGCAAAATCCCGCAGCGCCCGGCCCACAAACTGCTCGCTGGTGCCGCTCTGGTAGGCGATGGCGGTATCGTAGAAATTGACGCCCAATTCCAGCCCGTGCCGGATGATCTCCCGGGAATGCTCCTCGTCCAGCGTCCAGCCGTGCTGGCCTTGGGCGGCCTCGCCGAAGCCCATGCAGCCCATGCAGATGCGGGATACGGTCAGATCGGATTTGCCAAGCTTGGTGTACTTCATTGCGCTTCCTCCTTATTGCTCCAGCAGTTTTTTAAGACAGGTATAAGTCAGCTCGTAAGCCGATTGATATGCATAGGGGATCCCGGCCTGCTCCATGGCGCTGCGCTGCTTTTCCGTTACGCTGGTGTAGGGATAAATGCCGTAGATAAAAGGGAAAAAGGCGTACATAAACCTTTCCCGCTCCGATGCGTCCATCTCCGGCAGGTATTTTTGCAGCATCCGCTCCACCGCCTTCATGGACGCGCCGAAGGAAACCTTGAACTCCGCCAGCTGCTCCGGCCGGGAGGCGGCCTCCATATCGTACAGGTTCATGGACAAAAGCCGCAGCAGGCGGGGCCGGTCGGTCAGCGTTTTTGCCAGCGCCCGGGCCAGCTCCTCCCGGGTCATGGCCGCGTTTTCCGCCATTACGGCGTCCATGGCGTCCACCCACAGGTCGTATTCCTTTTGCAGCAGGGCCAGGAAGATCTCTTCCTTCGTTTCAAAATAATTATAAATGGATGTGCGGGTAAAGGACGTTTCCGCGCCGATCTCCTTGATGGTGATCTCCTTGAAGCTCATGGTTTCGTAAAGCCTTCCGCAGGCCGCGATGATCTCTTCCTTCCGCGCCGACGATGCGCCCCTCGATCACCAGGGAATCCAGAAATCGGCGGTTGATCAGGATGGAATTGGAATTCTCGTTCTTCATACTGCGCGCTCCTTTCGTACGGTTTACCAGATCAGCCCGGCCAGCCAGACCAGAAGCGGAATGGTGACCAGCGAAAACAGGGTGGATACGATCACCGTGCCCACGGCGTAGGGAAAATCCTTTCCATGCAGCTGGGCGTATACGGCCACGTTGGAGCCCACCGGGCAGGCGATGGCCAGCAGCAGCGCCAGCTTCATATCGTGCAGGGAGCCCGGCAGCAGGGAGAGCAGCGCCAGGGCGAGGGCGGGGATGATCAGCAGCCGGACGGCGGATACGGCGTACAGCGATCTGCGGCGGACCAGGCCGGGGATATCCGCCTGGGCCAGGTAAATGCCCACGGTAAACATGGCCAGCGGGGTGTTGAGCGCGGCCACGGCGGACAGCGCGCCGGTGACCACGGCGGGCAGCGGCGGCTGGATCAAAAACAGCGCGAGGCCGGTCAGGATGGCGATGATGAACGGCGCGCGGATCAGCTTTTTGGGCTGGAAGCCCTGGGCGATGGATTGGCCGGTGAGGATGGATACGCCGTAGGTCCATTGACCGATGTTGAGGAAGGCGATAAAGCAGGCCACATAGAACACCGACCCCTGGCCCATGGAGGCGATGATCAGCGGAACGCCGAAGAACCCGGGATTGGAAAAGACCCCGGAAAAGGCGGCGATGGCGTCCCTGCGAAAAAAGAAACGGGAGATCAGGATGGAAATCAGCAGCAGCGCCGCCGCCGCCAGGGCGCTGTACAGGATGCCCGTCACGTGCTCCGCCGTGCGCTCCACCAGAAAGCCGTTGATGATCACGGAAGGCAGCGCCAGATAGATCAGGATGTTCCCCAGGGCCTTGCTGCCCTCCTGGGAGATCTTTCCCGCCCTGAACAGCGCGAAGCCGAGCCCGGCCAACAGAAACATCTGCAGGATCTGGCGGGCCAGGATCCAGGCCGTTTCCATAACGCATCCCCTCCCTTTGAGTAAAAATTATAGCATCAAACGCGATAAATGGCAATCGGCGCACCGGCCCGCGGGCCCGGGGCTTTTATCAATGAAAAAACGCGTAAAGGCCCTTTGAATCTGCGCGGATTTCTGCTACAATCAAAGCATACGGAAAACGCTGCCAGGGTAAAAATACCGGGAGGAATGGATATGGAGCTGATCAGCCAAAGGATGCGCAGGCTTTCGCCGGAGCTGGACCCCCTGCGCCTGGGCACGGGATGGACAAAGGAGGATCTGGGCAAGCCGCAGATCCTGATCGAGAGCACCTTTGGCGACAGCCATCCGGGCTCCGTCCATCTGGACCGGCTGGCGGAGGCGGCCCGGCAGGGCGCGGCGGAGGCCGGCGGCCACGGGGCGCGGTACTTCTGCACCGATATGTGCGATGGGGAGAGCCAGGGCACCGACGGCATCAATTTTTCCCTGGTCAGCCGGGAGATGATCGCAAATATGATCGAGATCCACGGCTCCGCCACGCCCTTTGACGGCGGCGTGTTCATCGCCAGCTGCGATAAGGGGATGCCCGGCAGCCTGATGGGCATGTGCCGGCTGAACACCCCGGGCGTGGTGGTGCCGGGCGGGGTGATGCGCGCGGGGCCGGAGCTGCTGACCCTGGAGCAGCTGGGCATGTATTCCGCCCAGTACCAGCGGGGCGAGATCGACGAAGAAAAGCTCTGCTGGGCCCAGGAAAACGCCTGCCCCGGCTGCGGCGCGTGCTCCTTTATCGGCACCGCATCCTCCATGCAGATCATGGCGGAGGCCCTGGGCCTGGCCCTGCCCGGCAGCGCGCTGCTGCCCGCGGACAGCCCGGTGCTGCTGGCGTATGCCCGGCGCGCGGGCCAGCGGGCGGTGGAGCTGGCAAAATCGGGGCTGCGGCCCTCGGATATCGTGACCCTGGACAGCTTTGAAAACGCCATCCTGGTGCACGCGGCCATATCCGGCTCCACCAACTGCCTTTTGCATCTGCCCGCCATCGCCCATGAGCTGGGCCTGCGCATCGATGGCGATACCTTCGACCGCCTGCACCGCGGCGCGCATTATCTTTTGAACCTGCGGCCCGCCGGAAAATGGCCGGCGGAGTTCTTCTGCTACGCCGGGGGCGTTCCCGCCGTCATGGAGGCGCTGCGGCCCCATCTGCACCTGGACGCCATGACCGTGACCGGCAAAACGCTGGGCGAAAACCTGGACGGGCTCAGGGCAGACGGGTATTATGCCCGCTGCCGGGACTGGCTGGAGGCAGCCAATCAAAAATACGGGCTCCGGCTTAAAAAAGAGGATATCATCCGGCCCTATGACGAGCCCCTGGGCACGAACGGCTCCATCGCCGTGCTGCGCGGCAACCTGGCCCCTTTGGGCGCGGTGATCAAACATACCGCCTGCCCCCGGGAGATGTTCTCCGCCCTGCTGCGCGCCCGGCCCTTCGACAGCGAGGAGGAGGCCATCGACGCCATATTGCATCACCGGGTGCAGCCGGGGGACGCGGTGTTCATCCGCTATGAGGGGCCCCAGGGCTCCGGCATGCCGGAAATGTTCTATACCTCCGAGGCCATCAGCTCGGACAAAGACCTGGGCCGCGCCATCGCCCTGATCACCGACGGCCGCTTTTCCGGCGCGTCCACCGGCCCGGTGATCGGCCACTGCAGCCCGGAGGCCCAGGCGGGCGGCCCCATCGCCCTGGTGGAGGAGGGGGATCTGATCCGGCTGGACGTAGGGCAGCGCATCCTGGCCATCGTGGGCATTCACGGCGAAATGAAAACGCCCGAGGAGATCGGGCGCATTCTGGCGGAACGGAAAGCGCGCTGGCGGCCCAGGCCCCGCAAATACAAAAATGGCGCGCTGCGCCTGTTCAGCGAGCACGCCGCCTCGCCCATGGAAGGCGCGTATCTGAAGTTTGAGGATTGATCGCGGGGAGGGATACGGCCCGTAGCGCCCGGAAAACCTGCCCTTGGGCCGGTTTTCAGCGGAGGGCGGGCCGGAAGGCCCCGGGCAAGGCCAGCTTCGCTGGCCGCGCGGTGCGCGAAGCGCACCGCTGAACACAGAAAAAATCCGTCAAAATCAAGCGAGTTTGATTTTGACAGATTTTTTCTGTGTTCTGTTGCCCGGGAACTCTCTTTGCGACCACGGACAAACTGGCGGAAGCAAGTTTGTTCGTCCATTCGACCGGATTCGCCGGCTGCTTCTTTGCAGCTTTCTTATCAGAAGAAAGCGCGTACCCCTTCCCGCCAGTTTGCGATCTACCGCTCCCCGTAGGCCAGGGCCAGCTTGGCGTACAGATCCTCCAGCGTCATGCGTACGTCGATGGCGTCGTATACGCGGATGGGCTTGCCCGCGGGGTTGGGTGCGTAGGTCAGGTCGGCCCTCAGGATCGGCGCGGGCCGCATATGCCAGTTGCCGCGGAGGCGGTTCATCAGCAGCATTGCCACGGTGGTGTTATCGCCCAGCACCCAGTTTTCGCCGGTGCGCAGCAGAAAATGCGGGTTATATTCCACGTGGTTTTCGGCCTCCAGCTGCTCATAGAGGTAGCGCCCCAGCGCGCCGCAGGGGTATACCCGGCTTTTCAGCTCCGCCAGCGTGACCTCCAGGGCGCAGTATACGCTCTGATCGGTTTGCCATATCTCGGCGGCGCTCCGCAGCACGGCGCGGACGGCCTCCGGATCCTGCATCACGTTGAATTCCGGCCGTCCCTCCGGGTAGGGGCCGCCGCCGTTCCAGAGCACAACGATGTTCCCGGCGATATCCGGCGCGGCGTTCAGGGCGGCGGCCACGTTGGTCATGGCCCCCTGCACGGCGATGTACAGCTTGCCCGGCCTGCGCGCCTCCTGAATGATAAAGCGCACGCCCTCGTTATCCGCCGTGTCCGATACGTCGCGCAGGGGGGATACGCAGCCCCGGTAATAGGGCACGTCGTCGATCTCCGCCAGCGCCAGCAGTCTGCCGATCTCCTGCCAGCTGGCCTCCATGGATTGCCCGGTGTGGCCGGCCTTTTGCTCAAAATGCGCGGCCACGATGCCCCGCACGTCCAGCATGGGGGAGAGCAGGTGGTGCATAATGGCGTATTGATCGTCGGCCTCGTTTTTCGCGTCGGTATCCACGATCACCCGCAGCCGGGCGGCGGCGGGCGGCGTAACGCCGATGCGCTGCAGAATTTCGCTTCGTTTCATGGCTTTGCTCCTTACAGATCGGTATCGGGAATGCGGTTCAGCTCCGCGTTCAGCGCCTTTATATCCAGCTTTTCATCGGCGTCCCGGCTCAGGATGCTCTTCATGGCCAGCCCCAGGGGGATCACGCTCTTTTCGGTCATGAAGCGCACCAGGGCGGGGACGTATTTTTCCAGCACCCGTTTGGTATCCGGGTTGTTCAGCAGCTCCTGGGCGGTGTTCTGGATGGAAAAATAGCCTTCTTTCCGCAGGTCGTCCTCCGCCAGGAACCAGTTGCGCACGGCGCCGCCGGCGTCCTGATCGGGCAGACGGTAGCTGGCCTCGGGCTGGCTGACGCGCTGCCATACGCAGCTGTCCGTACAGTCCCCGGCGGTTACGGACGCGTGATTCTCGCCCATCCGCAGGGGCACCCGGCGGAACACCGCCGTGCCGTTTTCGGCCCTGGCCTCGCTGATCAGGCTGCCGTTCATGATCAGGCGCACCGCGGGCTGGTTGGTATAGCATTTGATATCGATGGCTTCCTGGGCGCGCTTCAGGAACCGCCGGGCGCAAAGATGCACGAAGGGCTCCGCCGACCAGCGCGCTTTATAATAATAGAAGGCGTCCTTGCGGGTCTGCCGGTCGTGGGTCACCAGGCCCTTGGCGTTGATGTATTTCTGCCCGCCCTCGTTGCGCCGGGCGCTGCAAAAATCAAACATGTTCCAGATAAAGCTGCCCCAAAGATACTCCTTGCCTTCGATCTGGGGATAAACGCGCTCGTGCCACAGCGCCTGGTATTCCTCGGAGTAATCCTTCACCTGGGGCGCCTCGCTGTGCAGGGCCAGGTTGGCGTCCACGCCGTACTCGCTGATGCCCAGGGGCAGCCGCGGCCGGGCGGCGTGCATCTGATCCAGGTAGGCGCTGTAATCCGATATCTCGCCGTAATACCAGCCAAAGTAAATGTTGTAGCCCACCAGATCGGTGATGCCGTTGAGCTTGCTGGAGGCCTTGAGCGGGTACAGGTTGGCCGACGCGGAGCAGCGGCCGGGGTCGAGGGACTTTACCAGGGCGTGCAGCCGTTGGCAGTTCTCATGCATAAAGGGCGCGTCCCGGAACATGGCGATCTCGTTCTGGATGCCCCAGCAGAAAACGGCGGGGTGATGGATGTTTTGCAGGATCAGCTCGGTCAGCTGCCCGGCGGCGTTCTCCATCAGGGCGGCGCTCTCGGTCATTTTGAGCATGGGGATCTCGGCCCAGGCCAGCAGGCCCATTTCATCGCAGCGGTCATAGGCGGCCTGGGGATGCTGATAATGGGAGAGGCGCACGGCGTTGGCCCCGATCTCCCCGATCAGGCTGAAATCCTCCCGGATATCGGCTTCCGTCGCGGTGCAATAACGCCCCGCCCGGTCCTGATGCCGGGCCACGCCCCGCAGCGGCGTCCTTTTGCCGTTGAGCCAAAGGCCGGTGTCCGGGCGCAGATCGATGCGCCGGAAGCCCGTGCGCAGGGTCACCTCGTCCGCCGCGCGGCCGTCCGCCAGCAGCGACGCGCGCAGGGTATACAGGCGCGCCTGCCCCGGGCCGTCCCACAGCAGCGGATGCTCCACCGTCAGGGAAACATTCTCCCGGATGCCGCCCTCCACCGCCAGCGCCGGCGCGCCGGACGGATCATACAGCGCATAAGCGATCACCGCGCTTTCGTCATCGCAGATCACGTGGGGCTCGATGTTCAGCACGCCGCGGCCCTGATCATCCACGCTTGCGCGCAGGATCACCCCGTCCGTGCCCCAATAGCAGCGGTCGAAGTGGCTTTCCCCGGCGATCAGCAGCTCCGCGCCGCGGGTCAGCCCGCCGTACACCGTAAAATCGCCGAAGGAGGGCGCGATCTCCTCGTTTTCGCTGTTCTCCACAAAGACGCGGATCGTCCAGCTGCCGTCCGCCCGGACGGCCTCGGGCACGGGCAGGCGGAAGCGGGAATATCCGCCCCGATGGCTGCCCGCCGGGTGGCCGTTGACAAATACCCGGCACTGCTGATCGGCGCCCTCGAAGGACAGGAAGGCCTTGCGCCAGGCGGGGTCCCGGGCGACCGTTTTTTCGTATACGGCCAGGCCCTGATAAGCGTCGTCGGCGCGGTACCAGGTATGGGGCAGGGAAACCTGCTCCCAGCCGCCTTCGGGCAGGGGATCGGGCAGCTGATCGATGGACAGCCCGGGCAGCTTTTTGAATTTCCAGCAGGGGTTCAGGCTCAGGGTCTGCATAGCTCTTTTTCCTCCTGTTATGCGGTAGGCAGGGGATGGGCGGTCAGGGATTTGCGGTAATCGTTGGGGGAGACGCCGTTGACCTTTTTGAAGGTGCGGGTAAAGTAGTTGGCGTCGCTGAAGCCGCACTGCTCGGCGATGGCCTGCATGGGCAGCGCCGTTTTGCCCAGCAGCGCCTCCGCCCGCCGGACGCGGGTCCTGTTGATATAATCGGTCACCGTCATGCCCACTTCCTTGTGGAAACGGGTGGACAGGTAGTTCTTGTTGATCGCCAGCCGCGCCGCCAGGCTTTCCAGGTTCAGGGGCTCCATATAATGGAAATCGATGTAGTTCAGGCAGCCGCGCACCGGGCCGGAATAGCGCTCCAGGGAGTGCTGCTGCACCAGCAGGCAGTAATGGCGGATCATTATGGGGATCAGCGCAATCAGCTGCTCCTCGTTTTCGGTGTTTTCGATCTCGGTGATAAACTGGCCGCTGATGGCGTCGATATACAGGGGATGCACCGCGGCCTGCTGGATGGCCTTGCGGTAGGCGGTGTTGACGGAGATGATCATGTCCTTGGCGTCCCGCAGGGCGTCAGGCAGCCGCTGATCCAGCTGGAAGCCCATAAACAGGTTCTGCTGATAGATGGCCTCGGAGATATCGCCCCGGCGGATGGCGTCCAGCATGGCGTCCTCCACCTGGTAGCGCGCCTCCACCGAGGTATAGGGGATGGTGGAAAGGGAAATGGCGGGCTTCTGCTTGGCCGTGCTCGGCCGGTCGTAGGAAACGGGTTTGATCTGCAGATCGGGGTTGGCCAGATAACGGGCCAAAAGGCTGGTGAACATGTGCTGCCAGCTCAGGTAATCCTGGATCACGGGGATGCGCTTGAAGTACCAGCGGATGGCGTCCATGGAATCGTCCTGCAGGCCGTGCTTTTCGATCAGCCGTTCCCAGTCCGTCTCATTGAAGGCGTGATAGGTAAACGGGCCGCAGAAGGCAAAGGCCTCCTCCGCCATGTCCCGTCCCCGGAACACCAGGTAATGCAGGCCGAAATCGTCCTTATAATCGATCACGTTATCCTCGGGCACCAGCGCCATGATGGCGGAGGCAAAGGCGCTGTAATCGAAGGATTCGTACAGCTGATCCCGGAAGGAAAAATCCAGGGCGGAGGCCTCCGATACCGTGCAGCGCTGCCGCAGCAGGAGGAATTGCACCCGGTAGGAGCCCAGAATATCCCGCAGGATGTCCCGCAAATCCATCAAGATCATATCGATTTCACCCCGGCTTTCCGCAAAAGTGAACTTTATCCTAAAAATAACATAATATTCCTTATAAATCAATAGAATGTGAAAATTGTGCTAAAACGGGTGAAAAATGTATGTGTATTTGGGGAGAAAAATATGTTATATTATACATGACATAGTGCTGTTACCCTGATCATACAACCGATGCGGAGACCGCTATTACATGAAAAGCGAGAGGATGCAGATGGAAAAGGAAATCATTTTTGAAGCGAAGCACATGCGCAAGGAGTTTGGCCCCACCATCGCGCTGAAGGACGTGGATTTTACCCTGCGCAGGGGAGAGATCCGCGGCCTGGTGGGCGAAAACGGATCGGGCAAATCCACGATCATGTCCATCGCCTCCGGCATGCAGCCCGCCACCAAGGGCGAGATGTTCTATAAAGGAAAGCCCTGGAACCCCGGCAGCATGGTGGAGGCCCAGGATGCGGGCATTTCCATGATCCTGCAGGAGGCCAACACCATTCCCGGCGTGACCGTGGCGCAGAACATCTTTTCCGGCCATGAGGCGGAGTTCTCCAAATTCGGCGTGATCAGCATGCCGAAGATGAAGAAGGAAGCCCAGAAGGTGCTGGAGAGCTTCGGCATCGGCCATATCAAGGCCGGCGACCTCATCGACAAATACACCTTCGAGGATCGCAAGCTGGTGGAATTGGTGCGCTGCGTCACCGATCAGACCGAGATCCTGGTGGTGGACGAGACCACCACGGCGCTGTCGCTGGAGGGCCGCGAGATCCTGTATAAGCTGATCCACAAAATGGCGGATCAGGGCAAGGCCATCGTGTTCGTCTCCCACGATATGGACGAGATCCTGGAGCAGTGCACCGATCTTACGGTGCTGCGCGACGGCGATATCATCGGCCATCTGACCCGGCAGGAGATGGACGCCCCCGACGCGGTCAAAACCATCCGCTATATGATGGTGGGCCGGGAGATCGGCGATAAGTATTACCGCGAGGATTACGATACCAGCCACGGCAGCGAGGTGGCGCTGGAATTGCAGGATGTATCCCTCGGCAGGATCCAGCATTTTAACCTGAAGCTGCACAAGGGCGAGATCATCGGCATGGGCGGCCTCTCCGGCTGCGGCATGCACGATATCGGCCGCATCGCCTACGGCCTGGAAAAGCTCAGCGGCGGCAAGGTATTAAGGAACGGCAAGGAGATCAAAACGCCCCTGCAGGCCATCAACAGCGGCATCGGCTACATCAGCAAGAACCGCGATACCGAGGCGCTGATTCTCAACGGCCCCATCCAGGACAACATCGTATTGCCCTCCATCCCCGCCCTGGAGCATAAAACCTTTATCAGCCCCCGGGCGGAAAAGAAGCTGAGCGACGTGGAGATCGGCAACTACCGCATCAAGTGCCACGGCGGCAAGCAGTATGTAAACACCCTCTCCGGCGGCAACAAGCAAAAGGTCTCCTTCGGCAAGTGGACCGCCAAGGGCAGCGAGGTGATCATCATGGACTGCCCCACCCGCGGCGTGGATATCGGCGTCAAGCAGGCCATGTACACGCTGATCGAGAATATGAAAAAAGAGGGCCGCGCCATCCTGATGATCTCCGAGGAGCTGAGCGAACTGATCGGCATGGCGGACCGGCTGATCATCATGAAGGATTTTGAAGTGACCCATCAGGTGGAGCGCAATCCGGACCTCAAGCAGACCGACCTGATCGAGTACATGATTTAAGGAGGGCCCCATGACTGCGATCGTACAGGAAAAAGAAAAGCAAACCCTGCAGCAGTGGCTGAAAAAGCACGGTTCATCCGTGGCCTCCATGGGCGGCCTGCTGTTCTGCGTGATCTTCTTCACCATCACCACCGGCCTGAAGGGCGAGAGCATCTGGAGCGCCAGCAAGCTCTCCACCCTGATCGGCGATGTGATCGTTACCGCCCTGATGGCGGTGGGCGCGGTGTTCATCTACTCCCTGGGCAACATGGACGTGAGCATCGGCAAGCAGATCGGCCTGTACAGCACCCTGCTGGTGCTGATCGGCAACAGCACGGGCAGCCTGCCGCTGGCCATCCTGGCCTGCCTGGCCATCGCGGTGGTCATCGGCATCATCAACGGCTCCGCGGGCGAGCTGCTGCACATGTACTCGGTTATCTCCTCGGTGGTGTTCATGATGGTGCTCTCCGGCATATCCACCATCATCTATTCCAACCTGGGCACCCGCAACATCAGCATGAATCCCGGCATTGATCTGACCCTGTTCCGTCAGCCCTGGTTCATGGTGCTGGTGCTGGCCATCGAGTACGCGGTGATCGGCTACTTCTTCTACTTTACCAAGTTCGGCAAGTACGCCCGGGCCATCGGCGCCAACCAGACCGCCACCTCCCAGAGCGGCGTCAACATCATCCTCTACCGCGTGATCCCCTACATCTTCCTGGCGGTGTGCCTGGTGACGGCCTCCCTGTTCCAGATGGGCTACACCGGCGCGGCATCGGACTCCACCGGCACCGGCTTTGAGATGAACGTGATGGTCTCCCTGATCCTGGGCGGCATGCCTCTGAAGGGCGGCATGAAGTCCCGCCTCTCCTGCGCCATCATCGGCTCCCTCACCTTCTCCCTGCTGGCGGTTGGGCTGCCCATCATCGGCGTGCCCACCAATATGACCTTCCTGATCAAGGCCGCCATCTTCCTGATCGTGGTGCTGATCACCTGCCGTCAGAAGGGCGGCGCGCTGCCCCGGTAAAAAAACGATCCTGCGCAGGCGCATCCGCCTGTCAAGATAATATTTAAGGAGGAAATCCCATGAAAAAGCTGATTGCTATCGTTCTGACCCTGGTTATGCTGCTTGGCATCGCCGTCGTTCCCGCTTCCGCCGAGAGCAAGGGCAAGATCCTGTATCTGTCCAACCTGAACAGCGGCGCGCAGTATGAATTTTACGTCTCTTACCTGAACATGATGGCCAAGGAGCTGGGCTACACCGTGGAAATCGTATACGCTGACGGCTTCAACGATCCCGCCGGCAACCTGAAGAACGTGAAGAACGCCTATACCTCCGACGTGGTGGGCCTGATCGCCACCCAGGACGGCGGCCTGATCAACATCATGGAAGAATATCCCGATCTGTGGGTCGTGGGCTTCTTCTCCGACTTTGATGCCGTGTATACGCCCGAAGGCACCAGCGCCGGCGTGCTGGAAAAGGATCATTTCCTGGGCCTGACCCTGGGCGAAGCCTACGCGCAGGAAGTCATCGACCGCGGCTACAAGAAGGTTTCCACCTGCATCTTCCCCGCCTACGCTTATCCCAAGCACACCGTGGCTGACGCCGGCTTCCGCGCCTACATCGCCAACTACAACGAGACCGCCGCCGAGCCCATCGAAATCGTGGGCGACGCCACCGTGCTGAACTTCAGCCCCCTGGACAACAACACCTATTGGTTTGAAGACGGCCATGACGAGCTGGACTGCATCGTGGGCTTCTGCGCCGGCACCACCTTCCTCTATCCCAGCGTGCTGGAAGCCAAGGCCATGGGCATCTGCAACCCCGATATGCAGATCATCACCGGCGGCTTCGATAACGACCCCGATCTGATGGCCGACTGCGGCGACGACAAGAATATCGTGCGCCTGACCACCGCCGCCTTCGAGAGCATCATCTGGCCCATGGCCATGCTCGACGCCGCCATCACCGGCAATATGTACAAGGATTATCCCGGCAACAAGACCCAGCTGGATTCCGGCATCATGGTGATCAACAGCACCGAAAAGTTTGAAGCCGTGGTCAACAACAGCCCCATGGGCGCCACCAACGACGCCGACCGCCTCGGCCTGGCTCAGGCCAGCTGGGAGGATATGAAGGACTTCTTCGCCAGCGTGAACCCCGACGCCACCTACCAGGCCCTGACCGAATACTGCCAGAGCTTCACCGTGGAAGGCTACATGAACTAAAACCATTTCCCGATCCTTCCCGGGGCTGCGTCCCCGGGAAGGATCCTGAAAAGATCCGATCATCCATCACTGCTGATAACTGGAGGCAGACCCCATGAAAAAAACATTGGACATTCTGAAGCGCATCGGAGGCACCATCATGCTGCCCGTGATCATGTACGTGATCATGAAGATCCTGTGCGGCGCCAACGGGAAACCCTATCTGGCAAACTGGAAGATGTGGATGGTCATCATCCCCCAGGTTGCCGTAACGGTTGCCTGCGCCATGGGCATCGGCCTCCAGTTCAAAAATGGACGATTTGACTTTTCCGGCGGCTCCATCATGCTGGTTTCCGCCATCGTGGCGGGCAGCATCGCCAGGGATTCCGGCACCAGCAGCCCGCTGCTGTTCTGCGCCCTGGCCGTTGGCATATGCGTGCTGCTCAGCGTGGGCGTGGCCCTGGTCTATGTATATGGCCGCCTGCCCATCATGATCGCCACCATCGGCATGGCGCTGCTCTATGAGTCCATCACCCCGCTGATCTTCGGCGGCGGCGGCGTGAACCTGATTTCCGTCAAATTCATCAAGCAGCTCAGCTCCTTCCCCCTGGTGCTGATTCCCTTTGCCTGCGCGGTGGCGGTGTACGCGGTGTACAATTACCTGGCCACCACCGGCAAGCAGAGCCTGCTGCTGGCCAAGAACCAGCAGGCGGCGGTGAACATCGGCGTCAATGAGAACAAGAACGTCATTCTGAGCTATGTGTACAGCGGCCTGATCTTCGGTTTTGCCACCATCATCTGGGCCTCCCTGGGCAAGCGGGACGCCAGCTTCTCCTCCCTGAGCACGGTGGGCGAGCTGTTCAGCAACATCCTGCCCGTGTTCGTGGGCCTGTACATCGGCGCCTTCTGCGGCGATACCATCGGCATCGTCATGGGTTCCCTGGCCATCGTCATGATGAAGACGGGCCTCACCACCGTGTTCAAGGCCGAGCTGGGCGGCGCCATCTCCACCGCCATGATGGGCCTGTTCGTGTTCCTGGTCAACCTGGTGGCCGGACAGAGCGGCAACCTCAAAAAGCTGGTGGGCAAGCTGTTTGCCACACACCAACCGGTAAAAGCATAACTCCGCAACGATCCATCATCGGGCGGGCGAGGGACCAAAAAACCGCGCCCGTCTTTTTTTGAAAGGAAAGCGCCATGAAGATCACAGAGATCCGCGTCAACGGCATCCGGGAGCCCCTGGGCTTCCAGCTGCCCCATATTTCCATCTCCTGGAAGGTGGAGGAGACCGCCTCCGCCCGGCCCGTGCGGGAGCGCCTTTGCGTGGCCGCCGATCCCGATTTTTCGCAGATCCTGTTTGAAAAGGAAAACGAAAAGCTGCAATCCATCGGGGAGCCTGTCAGCCTGCAGCTGCTTCCCCGCGCCCGGTATTACGTGCGGGTGGAGGCGCGGGGCGACGCCGGGGATGAGACCGCGGGCACATCCTGGTTTGAGACCGGCAAGATGGACGAACCCTGGCAGGCGAAGTGGATCGGCGCGGCGGCGGAGGATGCCTTCCATCCCCTGCTCTTCCGGGATTTCCCGGTGGGGCAGGCGGCAGCGTCCGCCCGGCTGTATATCACCGGCCTGGGCCTGTACGAGGCCTATATCAACGGGCAAAAGGCGGGGGTGGACCTGCTTGCGCCCTTCTGCAACGATTATAACGAGCAGGTGCAGGCCCAGACCTACGATGTGACCGGCCTGCTGAAATGCGGCGATAACCGGCTGGAGATCGCCCTGGGCAACGGCTGGTACAAGGGCCGGCTGGGCTACGAGGGGGCCAGCGCGGTGTACGGCGACCGCTTCCAGGCCATCGCCGAGCTGCGCGTCACCCTGGCGGACGGCACGGAGCAGGTGATCGGCACCGATGGGGACTGGCAGTACCGGGGCAGCGATTTTGAATATACCGATATCTACGACGGCGAGCGGCTGAACCGTCTTTTGTGGCAGGATCGGGAAAACCCGGACAGGCCCGTCTGCCTGATGCCGGAAAAAACGATCACGGACCGTTACAGCCTGCCGGTGATCGTCAAGGACAGCCTGCCCGTGCGGGAGATCCTCCATACCCCGGCGGGGGAGACCGTGCTGGATATGGGCCAGAATTTTACCGGCTATGTGGAGTATACGGCGGATTTCCCCAGGGGGACGGAGATCACCCTGGATCACGGCGAGATCCTGCAGGGCGGCAATTTCTATAACGATAACTACCGCACCGCAAAGGCGCAGATGATCTATGTATCGGACGGGCGGCGGGAGACCGTGCGGGCGCATTTTACCTACTTCGGCTTCCGCTATGTGCGGGTGACCGGCTGGCCCGGGGAGATCAAAAAGGAGGATTTCACCGGCCGGGTGGTGTACTCCGATCTGGATACCGCCATCGCCTTCCGCAGCGGCAATGAAAAACTGAACCGCCTGGCGGCAAACGCCTTCTGGGGCCAGCGCAGCAATTTCCTGGATATGCCCACCGACTGCCCCCAGCGGGACGAGCGCCTGGGCTGGACCGGCGACGCCCAGGTATTCTCGCCCACGGCCTGCTTCCAGATGGATACCCGGGCCTTCTACCGCAAGTTCCTGCTTGATCTGCGCATCGACCAGAAAAAGCACGATGGCATCGTGGCCAACTACCTGCCCAACTTCAGCGCCATGCCCAGCGGCAGCAGCGTGTGGGGCGATGTGGCCACCTTCCTGCCCGTCACCCTTTACGATTTTTACGGCGATCGGGAAGCGCTGGCCGAGCAGTATCCGCTGATGCGGGACTGGCTGGGGTGGATCCGCCGACAGGATGATCAGAACGGCGGCCGCCGGCTGTGGGATTTCGGCTTCCACTTTGGCGACTGGCTGGCCCAGGACGGCGTAACGCCCCAGAGCATGAAGGGCGGCACCGATGATTTCTTCGTGGCCAGCATGTACTATTACGCCTCCGCCCGCAAGACCGAGCGGGCCGCCCGCATCCTGGATCAAACTGCGGACGCGGAGGAATTCGGCAGGCTGGCAGAGGAGATCCGCGCCGCCATCCTGCGGGAGTTTTTCAGCCCCAGCGGGCGGCTGTGCGTGGATACCCAGACCGCCTATCTGCTGTGCCTGAGCTTTGGCGTATACGTGGATAAGGCCCGGGTGATCGAAGGGCTCAAAAAGCGGTTCCAGAAGGACTGCTTCAAGATCAAGGGCGGCTTTGTGGGGGCCACCATGATGTGCCGGGTGCTGGCCGAGAACGGCATGGAGGACCTGGCGGCGCACTTTCTGTTCCAGGAGGGCTTCCCCGGCTGGATGCACTGCGTCGATCTGGGGGCCACCACCATCTGGGAGCGCTGGAACAGCGTGCTGGATGACGGCACGATCTCCGGCACCGGCATGAACTCGCTGAACCATTATTCCTACGGCTCGGTGATGGAATACGTGTTCCGCGATCTGGCGGGCATCCAGCCGCTGGCGCCCGGCTTTGCCCGGGTACGGTTCGCGCCCCAGCCCGTCTGGCGGGCGGGGGAGATGGATTGCGCGTATGATTCCGTCAGCGGCCGCTACGCCTCCTATTGGAAGATCAACGCCGACGGTACGCTGACGGTGCGCTTCCGGGTGCCCTTCGGGTGCACGGCGGAGGCGGCGCTGCCGGGCAGCGATGAAACCATCGAGCTTTCGGCGGGCACGTTTGAAAGGACCTATACGCCCGATCACGATTACCGGCTCAAATACACCATGGAAAGCCGCCTGAGCGAAATGAAGGACGATCCGGAGGCGCTGGAGCTGCTCCGGGCCGATCTGCCCGCGGCGTATGATATGATCGCCTCCGGCGACGAGGAGTTTATGACCATGCGCCTGAGCGAATTGCAATTCCTGTTCTTCCGGGGCTTCAACCCGCAGATGGTTGCGGAAGGCACAAAACGGCTGCTTCAGCTGAAAGCGATATAAGGAGGAAAATACCATGATCAATCTGAAGGCCAATCCCTTTTTCCTGAGCGACGCGGACATCCGCTGGGTGGAGGAGACCAAAGCCTCCATGACCACCGAGGAAAAGCTGCGGCAGCTGTTTTTCCCCATCGGCTATTCCGCCAACGAGGGTTATCTGCAGTACGAGCTGCTGAACCGCGGCCCGGGCGGCGTCATGTTCCGCGCCGGCACCACCGAGGAGCTGTTCAGCGCTTACTCCTACCTGCAGAACCATACCAAGATCCCCCTGTTCCTGGCGGCCAACCTGGAAGCCGGCGGCGACGGCATCGTGGCGGAGGGCACGGCTTTCGGCAAGCAGATGCAGGCGGCGGCCACCGGCGATCCCGAGCAGGCCTACCGGCTGGGCAAGATCAGCTGCGCCGAGGGCCAGGCCGTGGGCTGCAATTACGCCTTCGCCCCGGTGGTGGATATCGACCTGAACTACCATAACCCCATCACCAACGTGCGCACCTACGGCAGCGATCCGGAGATGGTGAAAAAGTGCGGCCTGGCCTACATGAAGGGCGCCAAGGAATGCGGCAGCGCCGTATCCATCAAGCATTTCCCCGGCGACGGCGTGGACGAGTGCGACCAGCACATCCTGACCAGCGTAAACAGCCTCTCCTGCGAGGAGTGGGACAAAACCTACGGCGATATTTACCAGACGCTGATCGATAACGGCGCGCTGACCGTGATGGTGGGCCATATCGCCATGCCCGCTTACCAGAAAAAATTCAATCCCAATCATCCCGATAAGCTGATGCCCGCCACCCTGTCGCCGGAGCTGCTCAAAAACCTGCTGCGGGAAAAGCTGGGCTTCAACGGCATGATCATCAGCGACGCCAGCCCCATGGTGGGCTTCCTGTGCGCCATGGACCGGCGGCAGAGCGTGCCCTACGCCATCGAGGCGGGCTGCGATATGCTGCTGTTCAACAAGGATTACGAGGAGGACCTGGGCTATATGCGCCAGGGCTATGAGCAGGGCATCCTGAGTGAACAGCGACTGGAGGAGGCCATCACCCGCATCCTGGCCGCCAAGGCCGCGCTGAAGCTGCACGAAAAGCAGAAAAGCGGCGCCCTGGCCCCCAGCAAGGACGGGCTGAGCGTCATCGCCTGCGAACAGCACCAGGCCTGGGCCAGGGAGTGCGCCGACAAGGCCGTGACCCTGGTCAAGGATACCCAGCATCTGCTGCCCATCAGCCCCAAAAAGCATCGCCGCGTGCTGTTTGAAATCCTGGGCAAGTGCCCCAGCGAGCAGCGGGTGGCGGCGCGCTTCATCGCCGATATGGAAAAAGAGGGCTTCGAGATGATCCCCTACCAGGAGGAGGTTTTTGACTTCTCCAAGCCCATGCGGTTTGAGACGGTGGAGGAGTTCCGCAGCAAGTATGATCTGGTGGTGTACATCGGCAACGTGGAGAACGCCAGCAACAAGACCACCGCCCGCCTCAACTGGCATGCCCCCTTCGGCGCGGGCAACAACATCCCCTGGTTTGTGGAGATCGTGCCCACGGTGTTCATCTCCCTGCAGAATCCCTATCACCTGCTGGACGTGCCCATGGTAAAAACCTACATCAACGCCTATTCCAACCATGATCTGATGATCGATACCGTGGTGGAAAAGCTGCTGGGCAAGAGCGAATTCAAGGGCGTCAGCCCCGTGGATCCCTTCTGCGGCAAGGAATATCTGCGCTACTGAGGAGGCAAGAAAATGAAGTTTCAAGCGGTCATCTTTGATCTGGACGGCGTGATCTGCTTTACCGACGAATACCATTACCGCGCCTGGAAGGCCATGGCGGACGGCATGGGCATCCCCTTTGACCGCACCATCAACAACCGCCTGCGGGGCGTGAGCCGCATGGACAGCCTGGAAATCATCCTGGAAAAGTATGACGGCCCCGCCCTGAGCGCTGAAAAGAAGGCGGAGCTGGCCCGGCAGAAAAACGACCTGTACCGGGAATCCCTGCATGAAATGAGCCCCCGGGATCTGAGCGATGAGGTAAAAGAAACGCTGGACAGCCTGCGCGCCATGGGGTTAAAATTAGCCATCGGCTCCTCCTCCAAAAACACGCCCTTCATCCTGGGGCAGATCGGCCTGGCCGGGTATTTTGACGCCGTCAGCGACGGCAACAACATCACCCGCTCCAAGCCCGATCCGGAGGTTTTCCTGAAGGCCGCCGAAATGCTGGGCATCGCCCCCGAGCGCTGCCTGGTGGTGGAGGACGCCGTTTCCGGCGCGGAAGCGGGCCATGCCGGCGGCATGAAGGTGGCCTGCCTGGGCGACGCCGCCCAAAACGGCGCGGGGGACTGGAACATGCAGACCATCCGGGAACTGACCGATATCGTTAAGTGAGGAGCATCGCCATGGTGGATTTGAAGGCTAAGCCCTTTTATCTGACGGACGCGGAAATCAAATGGGTGGAGGACACCCTGGCCTCCATGACCCTGGAGGAAAAGCTGAGCCAGCTGTTTGTGCTGCTCAAGGCTGTGCCCGGCGTAAACGAAGGGCAGATCAAAAGCCTGATGGAAACCGCCCGCCCCGGCGGCATGCGCTGGCAGGGCGGCGATAAGGAGAGCGTCTGGCAGCAGAACCGGTATTTCCAGCAGTTCAGCCGCATCCCCGTGCTCATCGCCGGCAACTGCGATGACGGCGGCAACGGCGTATTGCCCAAGGAGGGCACCTTTGTGGCCACCGCCGCCGAGGCCGGAGCCAGCGAGGGCACCGAGACCGCCTATCATATGGGCTATGCCGCGGGCAGGGAAGCGGCGGCCATCGGCGTCAACTGGATGTTCAATCCGGTGGCCGATGTATACAAAAACTGGCGCAACACCATCGTCAACACCCGCGCCTTCAGCAGCGATCCCGATCGGGTGATCGCCTGCGTGCGGGCGTATATCCGGGGCATCAAGGACGCCGCGCCCCATATGGCCTGCACCTGCAAGCATTTCCCCGGCGACGGCTGGGACGAATTGGATCCCCATATCTCCCCGGCCCATAACGAGGCCGGCGCGGAGGAATGGCTTTCTTCCTATGGCAAAGTCTATCAGACCATGATCGACGAGGGCCTGGAGACCATCATGACCGGGCAAATTTCCCTGCCCGCCATGAGCCGGAAGCTCCGACCGGGCATCCGGGACGAGGAGATCCTGCCCGCCTCCCTGGCCCCGGAGCTGCTGCAGGATCTGCTGCGCGGGCAGATGGGCTTCAACGGCCTGATCATCTCCGACGCCTCCCACATGATCGGCATGTCCGGCGTGATGGCGCGCAGCGCCGCCGTGCCCGCCTGCATCGCCGCGGGCTGCGATATGTTCCTGTTCGCCAACGATTTTGAGGAGGACCTGGGCTACCTGAAGGCCGGGTATGAACAGGGCGTCGTCACCGAGGAGCGCCTGAACGACGCGCTGCACCGCGTATTGGGCCTGAAAGCGCATCTGAAGCTGTACGACGACGCCGTGCGGTATCCGGAGAAGGCCGGGCTGGATGTGATCGGCTGCGAGGCGCACAAACAGTTTACCGTTCAGGCCGCCGATGCCGGCGTCACCCTGGTCAAGGATACCCGGCATTTGCTGCCCATCGATCCGGCGCAAAAGAAAAACGCCCTGCTGATCTACGCGCAGAGCACCCCCAACAGCAAGGCCTATCAGGGCGACGGCATGCGCGCCCTGATCACCGAGGAGCTGGAACGGGCGGGCTTCCATGTGACCCAGTGCCCCAGCTTCTATGATCTGGAGATCGAAAACGGCCCCCATCCCATGAACTTCGTCAAAATGATGCAGATGGGCCGCCGGGAGGATTTCAAAAAGAAATACGACGTGGTGTTCGTGTTCATCTATGTGAAGGGCTACGCCCAGCGCAACATCGAGCGCCTGGCCTGGAGCAGCGGCCACAGCATGGAGATGCCCTGGTACACCGAGGAGGCGCCCACCGTGGGCGTCAGCCTGAACTATACCAACCATCTGGTGGACTGCGCCAACATCCACACCTTCATCAACGCCTACGGCCCGAACCGGGAGAACGTGCGCGCCGCCGTGGAGAAGATCACCGGCAAAAGCGCCTTCCGCGGCCAGGCGGAGGATACCGTATTCTGCGGCCGCTGGGATACCCGACTGTAAAGGAGAATATCCATGCAAACGGAATATATCGTGCTCAATGCGGAGAGAAACGTCAATCTGACGGCCTATGTGCAGCCGGTGGGCGGCGATTTTGCGGGGCTGACCCATCGGCCCGCCGTGCTGATCATCCCCGGCGGCGGCTATCATTTCTGCTCCGACCGGGAGGCCGATCCCGTGGCCTTTCCGTACCTGAAGGCGGGTTATCAGGCCTTTATCCTGCGCTATTCCCTGAATGAGCAGGCCCTGTGGCCCAACCCGCTCAGCGATTACGAGCAGGCCATGGCGCTGATCCGGCAGAACGCGGAAAAATGGCATGTGGCCGCCGACCGCATCGCCGTGATCGGCTTTTCCGCCGGCGGGCATCTGGCGGCCTGCGCCGCCGCCATGTCAGTCAACCGGCCCAACGCCGCCATCCTGGGCTATCCGGTCATCGATGGCGACTGCGCCCAGGATTACCTGCCCACCGCGCCGGATGTGCCCTCCGCCGTGGATGAAAACACCTGCCCCTGCTTCGTGTTTGCCACCCGCACCGATAACCTGGTGCCGGTGCGCAACGCCGTGCACATGGTCAACGCCCTGCTGGCCCATGATATCGCCTTTGAGAGCCATATCTATTCCAACGGTCCCCACGGCCTGTCCACCGGCGATGCCAGCATCAACGGCCAGGCCTTCTGCGACCGGTATCCCGATTGGGTGGGGGACAGCATCGCCTGGCTGAGCGACGTGCTGGGCGGCGTCAGCGCTCAGGGACTGACAGCGCCGCGCTTCGGCTCCGCGATCAACGGCAATCGGCAAAAGACGCTGAACCTGGATTGCACCATCGCGCACCTGACGGCCCATCCCCAGGGCAGGGCGATCCTGGAGGAGCTGACGGGCGGACGGCCCAACGGCGGCGCGCCCGCGGCGGCCATGGACGTGATCACCCTGCGGGACAGCCTGCAGTATATGGGCCTGCCCGCAGCGGCCATCCAGACGCTGGAGGCGCGGCTGGGGGCCATCCAAAACAGCCGGGAGGAATGAGCATGTCGGCATTGGAAGAATACAAACGGATCAAGCGCTTTGCGGTGTGCGTGGATTCCGACGGCTGCGCCATGGACACCATGAACATCAAGCATTTCCGCTGCTTCGGGCCCTGCATGGTGGCGGAATGGGGGCTGGAGCAGTGGCGGGACGCCATCCTGGACCGCTGGAACGTGATCAACCTCTATTCCGGCACCCGGGGCATCAACCGCTTCAAGGGCCTGGCCATGGCGCTGGCGGAGATCGACCGGCAGTATACGCCCATCGACGGCGTTGACCGGCTGAACGATTGGGCCAAAACCGCGCCGGAGCTCTCCAACGACGCCGTGGGCAAAATGGCCGCGGAGCACCCGATCTTCGGCAAGGCCCTGCGCTGGAGCCAGGCGGTGAACCGCGCCATCGAGGCGCTGCCCCAGGAGGAGGTAAAGCCCTTCCTGCATGTGAAGGAGGCGCTGGTCGCCGCTCACGCCCAGGCGGACGTGGTGGTGGTCTCCAGCGCCAACCCGGAGGCCGTGCGCCAGGAATGGCGGCGCTTCCACCTGCTGGAGGAGGTCGATCTGCTGTGCACCCAGGAGATGGGCAGCAAGGCCTACTGCATCGGCGAATTGGTCAAAAAGGGCTATGACGCCATCCTGATGTGCGGCGACGCCCCGGGGGACGAGCAGGCCGCCCGCAAAAACCATGTGCTCTATTATCCCATCCTGGTCAACCGGGAGGATGAAAGCTGGGCGCGGTTCCTTGGGGAGGCGCTGGGACGCTTCCTGCGGGGAGAATACGCGGGGGAATACCAGCAATCGCTGCTGGACGAATTCAACGCCAATCTGGGCCAATAAATAATATGGAAACCAAACGGCTTAAAACGCTCTGGACGCTATTTTCCAGCATGCTGTATATCAGCGCTTTCACCTTTGGCGGCGGCTTTGTGATCGTCACCTTTATGAAGCGCAAGTTTGTGGACGAGCTGCACTGGCTGGATGAGACCGAGATGCTGGATATGACCGCCCTGGCCCAGTCCGCCCCGGGGGCCATCGCCGTGAACGCCGCCATCCTGGTGGGGTGGAAGGCCGCGGGCTTTGCCGGCATGCTGGCGGCGGTGCTGGGCACCATCCTGCCGCCCATGGCGATCCTGTCGGCGATCTCCCTGTTCTACCGCCTGTTTGCGGAGAACCGCTATGTGGCGCTGGCGCTGCGCGGTATGCAGAGCGGCGTGGCCGCGGTGATCCTGGATGTATCGGTGAGCCTGGGGCTCAAGGTGCTGAAGGGGAAGCAGTGGATCCATCTGGCCGTGATGGCCGCCGCCTTTATCGCCACCTTCTTTTTCCATATCAATGTGATCTGGATCATCCTCTGCGCCGCCGCCATCGGCGTGGGGATGGCGCTGCTTGGGCGGAGAGGGGGTGCGCGGGGATGATCCTGCTGCAGCTCTTCCTGAGCTTTTTGCAGATCGGGCTGTTTTCCATCGGCGGCGGCTACGCGGCCATCCCGCTGATCCAGAGCCAAACGGTGGAGATACACGGCTGGCTGACCCAAAGCCAGTTCATGGATCTGGCCACCATTGCCGAGATGACGCCCGGCCCCATCGCCGTAAACGGCGCCACCTTTGTGGGGCTGCGGGTGGCGGGCATCGCCGGGGCGGCCGCGGCCACCTTCGGCTGTATCCTGCCCTCGCTGATCCTCGTATCGCTGCTGGCCTTTATCTACCGCAAATACCGGGAGCTGCCCCTGCTGCAGGGCGTGCTGGGCAGCCTGCGCCCCGCGGTGGTGGCGCTGATCAGCGCCGCAGGGCTCAATATGCTGCTGCAGGTGGCCTTTGGCAGCGGGCGGGCGCTGGCCCTGGATCAGGTGCAATGGGCGGGCCTGGCGCTGTTCGCGGCGGCGTTTTTTGCGCTGCGCCGGTTCAAGTGGAGCCCCATCCTGGTGATGGCGCTTTGCGGCGCGGCGGGCGTGGCGCTGGGCTTGATCGGCGTTTTTTGAATTTTGATATGGGGGAGGCAAAAACAATGGACAATAGGGAGCGCAGGGACAAGGAGATCCTGTACGTTGCGGATGAGGCGGTATTCCGGGAGATGCTGGGCTGCCGGGCGATCCTGCAGCGGCTTAACTTTATGGACCGCACGGATCTTGCGGGCATCGCGGCCACGGTCAGGGAGCTGTTCGGCTCCAGCGACGGGGCCTTTGTCAACCCGCCCTTTTACTGCGATTACGGCAGCCATATCCACGTGGGCAAAAACTTCTTTGCCAATTACAACTGCACCATCATCGATGTGGCGCCGGTGGTCATCGGCGATAACTGCCAGATGGCCCCCAACGTTTCCATCTATACCGCCGGCCATCCGGTGCACCCCGCCGCCCGGAACACGGGCTACGAGTATGGCATCGGCGTGGCCATCGGCCATAACGTGTGGATCGGCGGCAGCAGCGTGATCCTGCCGGGGGTGCATATCGGCGATAACGTGGTGATCGGCGCGGGCAGCGTGGTCACAAAGGATATCCCGTCCTGGTGCGTGGCGGCGGGCAACCCCTGCCGGGTTATCAGGCCCATCACCGAGGCCGACCGGGATACCTATTTCCGCCGGGTGCCGGCGGATCCGGAGGCCCTGGAGAATATGCGGCGCATGTGGGCTGAAAACCAGGATCCCATCCGCTATCCCGCCGCGCCGGACTGACCGGAGCATTGCATAAAACCGGCCTTCGTTCGTTCTCCATCCCGTTAAAGCCTGCCGCATCCGGTACATGGACATAAAAAAATCCGCCCCACAGGAGCGGACTTTTTTATGTGTTTGATTAATCGACCGTGTAGGGCAGCAGCGCGATGGCACGGGCGCGCTTGATGGCCTCGGACAGCTGGCGCTGATGCTTCGCGCAGGTGCCGGTCATACGGCGGGGCATGATCTTGCCGCGCTCGTTGATGTAACGGCGCAGGCGGTTCACGTCCTTGTAGTCGATGTAAGCGATCTTATTGACGCAGAAATCGCACACCTTGCGGCGGGGTTTCCGGCCGCGGGGGCGCATTTTACGTTCGCCACGATCTTCAGACATAGATCTTTTATCCTCCTATTACGTGTATTTTGATCAGAAGGGCAGTTCGTCGTCATCCACCTGTACAAAGCCGTTGCTCTGGGGGGCGGCGGGAGCGGCCTGAGCGCGGGGAGCGGGAGCGGGCACATCGCCCACCTCGCCGCGGGGCGTCAGGAATTCCACATCGTCGGCCGTCACTTCCAGGCTGGCGCGGGTGTTGCCGTCGTTGCCGGTGTAAGTGCTTACGCTTACGCTGCCGGTCACGGCCACCTTGCGGCCCTTGGCCAGGTACTTTGCGCAGTTCTCGCCCAGGCCACGCCAGGCGGATACGCGGAAGAAATCAGCCTCGGGCTGACCGGCTTCCGCGTTGCGCACGCGGCGGTTGACCGCCACGGTGAACGAGCAAACCGAAATGCCGTCACGGGTGGAACGCAATTCGGGATCGCGTGTCAGGTTCCCAACAATGAAAACCTTGTTCATTCGTATCCCTCCTTGAATTACTCGGCCTCGGCGGGAGCGGCGGGCGCTTCAGCTTCGGCGGGAGCTTCGGCAGCGGGAGCTTCGGGAGCCTCGGCGGCCTCGGGCGCTACGCGCACGGGACGGGGCTTCACGTTGCTGCGCTTGTCTTCCACCTTCACGATCAGGTAACGAAGGATGGTTTCGGCGATCTGCAAGTTGCGCTCGATCTCGCGGGGCAGGGTAGCCTCGGATTCAAAGTTCACCAGCAGATAGTAGCCTTCGGTCTTGTAGTTGATGGGATAGGCCAGACGGCGCTTGCCCCATTCATCCACCTTCAGCACCTTGCCGCCGTTCTGTTCGATCATGCCGTTGAAGCGGTCGATGACCGCCTTGCGGGCCTCATCCTCCAGCGCGGCGTCAATGACGTAGACCAGTTCGTACTTGTTCATACATTTCACCTCCTCATGGACATATGGCGCCGCGGCATCACGCGGCGCAAGAAAGTGCCAATTAAGAATTATACAGGAGGAACGTGAATTTTGCAAGAGGTAAAACCAGAAAAATTGAAAAAAAGCAGGCTGTTTTTCTTAAATAAACAGCCTGTGACAATGCAAAAGGCATTTCCGTTTCCGAAAATGCCTTTTGTATATGGTGCCGAAGACGGGACTCGAACCCGTACAGCCGGAGCCGGGGGATTTTAAGTCCCCTGCGTCTGCCATTCCGCCACTTCGGCACAAAAATCATTATAGCATACTTTTCCCGGGGTTTCAATCGCTGCGAGGGGGATTTTGGTGGCAATGAGCAGGGGGATTCTTTTTTATGTAATATTCTCTCTGAATAGAATCAGATAAACCGTAATTGGCGGGGGAGGGGTACGAACGGAGGCGTTCCTTCTTGGAGCCCAAGAAGGAACCGAAGAAAGCTGCGTTTGTCGCCACTGCTGTTGCTGGATTTTAC